>NZ_JBHXME010000157.1:0-25484 GCF_042721125.1 Streptomyces sp. NPDC058469 | reverse complement strand
AAGGAGTTGTGCTCGACCGCGATGTCGGGACACCCTCCCGGCCGCCCCCACCCCGAGGTGCATGGGAGACGATGGCCCGCACAGCCCGCAGAACTGGAGCGCCGAAGTGACCAGCCGTATCACCCTGATCTCGCCGGCGATGAACCGGTCCCTGCGGGAGGCCCGGTTCGACGACGGCAGCCCGCTCGACCCGAGCGGAGCCGCCCGCGCCGAGTCCGCCGCCGGTTCGCTCCGGGCGGCCGACCGGGTGCTGGTCTCCCCCACCGCGCGCTGCCGGGAGACAGCGTCCGCCCTCGGCCTCGCGGCCGTGCCGGAGCCCGAGTTGGCGGGTCTGGACATGGGGCGTTGGCGGGGCCTGACCCTCGACGAGGTGATGGAGCGGGAGCCGGACGCGGTGATGTCCTGGCTGACGGACCCGGACGCGGCACCCCACGGCGGGGAGTCGGTACGGGCGTTGTGCGAGCGGGCGGCGCGGTGGCTGGACGCGGCGGCCGGCTTCGAGGGCGGGACACTCGCCGTGGTCGAGCAGGAGATCGTACGGGCCCTGGCGGTCACGATCCTCGACGCACCCGGGCCCGCCTTCTGGCGGCTCGACGTACCGCCGCTGACCGCGACCGACCTCAGCGGGCAGTCCGGGCGATGGAATCTGCGGCTCGGGCGGGACCTGGGGACCGACGTGCGCTAACGCGATGGGGGGCCATTCCGCGGCCACCCCTACTCGACTATACACTTAGCGTATACTCGCCGTGTATAGCCCCGGCATGCCCTCTTTGAGGTCTCTGTACAAGAAGAGGGAAAGACCCCGGGCCGGGTTGCGTGCCGTCAGCATGTTTGGGGCGGTCGCCGCACTGGCCCCGTCGTCGAGCGACTGCACCGAAGGCGACGAACAGCGGTGCCCCGGCGGGGAGTTCGGTACCGGCGAGGACGATCGGCCGGGTGGTGACCCTGCGGAAGCCCTGCAGCGCGGTGTCGTAGCGGGCCGCCTCCTCGATCGCCGCGGGGATGCGATCGGGCTCGGCGCAGAGCAGCTCCCACTGGTCCGGGTGACGGAGGAGACGCAGGACGGTCGTGCCGATGAGCGCGGTGGTGGTGAGGTGGCCGGTGATGAGCAAGTTCTGGAGGTGGGCGACGAGTTGGTGCCTGTGCTCCGGGGTCAGTTCGCCGTCCTCCTCCTCGGTCACCGAGGCGATCAGTTCCGTACAGAGATCTGGGCGGGGCCGCGCGTGCCGCTCCTGTACGTACCGGTCGAGGATGCGCTGCATCGCGACGACGTCCTCGGCCGCGGCGATCTGCGCGTCCTCCTCCAGCGGGCGGAACAGCAACTCCTCGGCGCGGTGGCCCCCGTGGACGACCCCGGGCACATCGGCGGGGTCGAGGCCTACGATCCTGCCGACGACCTCGCCCGGGAGCCGCCTGGCGTACGCCGACATCAACTCGACGTGTCCGTGCCTGCGTTGCCCCTCCGCGAACGCGTCGACCAGGGCCGAGGCGCGCTCGGCTGCGTACGGCAGGGCCGCCGCGACCCGGGCCGGCGAGAGGCCGCGGACGATCGGTGCGCGCAGCTGCTGGTGCTGTGCGCCGTTCGCGGTGACGACGACGGGGCGCCCGCCGAACCCGCCGCCGAGGACGGCGAGCGCGGCGGGCGCCGGCAGTACGTCGGGCCGTAGGGCCACCGACGAGGAGAAGCCCTCGGGGCGGCGCAGGACTTCGCGTACGTCGGCGTCCCGGGCGACGAGCCAGGCGTCGAGCTCGGCAAGGTGGGTGAGGCCCTCGGTCTGCCGCGCCCGCGTGTAGACCGGGTACGGGTCGCGCTGCAAGTCGTCGAGCCTGGCGTGCAGTTCGCGGCCCACGGGACACCCTCCGGCCGGTGGTGCGGTGCGGGTCGGGCTCATCGTGCCGTAGGGGTGCGGGAGCGCGGCAGGGAACTTCCGGGCAGCTCGGCCCAGTTGGTCAGAAGACCACGGTCCAGCCCTCGCGTGCGGACTGGTCTGCGGTGTACGAGACGCCGTGGACCTTGAGGCCGTTCGCGTCGAGGAGGGTGATCTCGCCGCCTTGGTTGCCGAGTTGGACGCCGTCGGTGAGCGGGACGACCAGGGTGGCACCCGCGGCGAGGGGGCCCGGCGGTACCGCGCAGGAGTGGCCGAGCCGGTTCCGGACACGCCAGCCGGTCGGGTCGAGCGGATCGGGCGAGGCGTTGAGGAGTGTGACGCTCTCCGTCTCGGGCGCCGGGCCGCGCGGGTTGACCAGGGCCGCCACGACGCGGACGGGCTGGCTGCCGGGGTCTGGGCGTGAACCGTCGGTGCCCTCCAGCGTGTGGCCGGTGGTGTCGTCGGTATGCCAGGACTGGCTCTGGAAGGCGAGGAAGATGCCGACCCAGCGGGACTGCGCCGGGAAGTGGATCAGGAGGCCGCCGTCCTGCCAGACCCCGTCGTCGCCGCTGAAGCGGCGGCTGTTGCCCTGGTTCATGTGGATGTCGTGGACGCCGTTGCCCGGCAGGAAGCCGAACACCTTGTCCTTGACGGTCGGTTCGGGGCCGAAGCGCTCGCCGAAGACGTACAGCCGGGCGTCCGGGTCGTCCACCGCGCGTCGTACGTAGTGGTCGAGGAGGTCGGCGAGGTCGTTGTCCGGGCCGCTCGCGTCCGGGGGCAGGGTGCGGAGTTGCGCCGGGTCGAAGAGGTTGCCGCGCACGAAGTCGAGGTTCGGACCACCTGGTCCGGGCAGCAGGGTGTTCCAACCGCTCGGGAGGCCCTCCAGGCGGGCCGTGACCGGGTGTTGGAAGTCCTCGCTGACGAGGTAGAGCAGCTCGGAGGGCTGCTCCGCGGACAGGACGTTGACCGCGGCGCGGAAGTGTGTGCCCGAGTCGTCCGTGAGATGGATCTGGTAGTGCGGTGTGCCGGCGGCGCCTTCTCGCCTCGTGTCCACCGCGCGCGTGATCAATACGCCATAGGCCTTCAGTGGCATGACGACCAACTCCCCCTGCGGGCAAGCGGGATGCCCGCCCATGAGGGAAAGCGTAGGGGGGAGCCGCCCGCTCCGGCCGGGACGCGGGGAAACTCGGGGCGGCTGTCCGGTGTACGTCTGCGTACCTATGAACCGCTAGGCCATGGGTGTGAGCCGCCAATGAAAGTACCGCCGATCAAGAAGCGTTCTCTACGATCCATACATGGTCAACTTCCGTCTCGAACGCACGGCTCCGCTTCCCCTTGAGGAGGCGTGGCGCCGGTTGACGGAGTGGCCACGCCACGCCGATGTGGTGCCGCTGACCCGGGTCACCGTGGTCACTCCCCCGCCGACCCGCGAGGGCACGGTCTTCGTGGCCCGCTCCGGGCTCGGCCCGCTCGGCTTCGACGACCGGATGGAGGTCACCGTGTGGCGCCCGCCGACGGACGACGAGCCGGGTCTGGTCCGGCTGGAGAAGCGCGGGCAGGTCGTCACCGGCTGGGCGGAGATCGAGGTGCGGCCGGGCCCGGGGGGCCGTAGCCGCGTGGTCTGGCAGGAGGAACTGGCGGTCCGCTTCCTGCCGCGCCTCTTCGACCGGCCGCTGGAGTGGGCGGCGCGGTCGATGTTCGGGCGGGCGGTGAACGGGCTGTTGAGACGGGCGTGAGGGTCTCTGTCCTCGCGGCCGGTCAGCGGTCCAGTCCTACGCGCTTCCACCCGGCCGACGATCTCAGTCCTTCCGTCCTCGGAGTCGTCTCAAGGCTCGTCTCAGTCCTTCCGGCCGGTCACCGCGACCGTCACCCCCAGCCCGATCATCGTGAGCCCCCCGACCCCGCCCACCGCGGACAGCCGCCGCGGTGACCGTGCGAACCAGTCCCTGGCCGTGGACGCGACCAGCCCCCACACGCTGTCCGAGGCCACGGCGATGAGGTTGAAGACCAGGCCGAGGAGCAGCATCTGGCTGGTGACATGGCCCTGTTCGCGGTCCACGAACTGGGGCAGTACGGCGGCGAAGAACACGATCGTCTTGGGGTTGGCCACTCCGACGGCGAACCCCTCCCACAGCGTGCGCAGACCGCTGTGCGGGGCCGCCTCCTCCCCCGCGAACGCGGCCCGCAGCGAACCGCGTTGGCGCCACGCCTTCACCCCGAGGTACACCAGGTAGACGGCGCCGGCGAGCTTCAGTGCCGTGAAGACGAGCACCGAGCGTTCCACCAGCGAACCGACGCCGAGCGCGACCGCCACGACGAGCAGATACGCGCCGAGCGTGTTGCCCACCACGGTGGTCAGCGCGGCCCGGCGGCCGTGGGCCAGCGCCCGCCCGATCACGAACAGCACGCTGGGCCCGGGGACGATGATCAGCAGGAAGGACAGGGCCGCGAAGGCGAGCAGTCGGTCGGTGGACACCATGGGCCCATGCAAGACGGGGACGCCCCGGGCCCGCAACCCATTTCCCGGTCCCACGAGGTCGATGTCCGGTGAGAGGAACAAACGCTCTAGTGTGATGGCCCTGAAGGGCCCTTGTAGGCACGGGAACCAGGAAAGGTGACCGGCGAATGTCGCTTCGCCCCGGGGATACGGAGTCCATAGGCGGTTATGCGCTGGTCGACCGGCTGGGCAGCGGCGGGATGGGCGTCGTGTATCTCGCGCGGTCGGCTTCGGGGCGGCAGGTCGCTGTCAAGGTCGTGCACGCGCAGTACGCGCTGGACGAGGAGTTCCGAGCTCGGTTCCGGCAGGAGATCGCGGCCGTCCGCCGGGTGAGCGGCGCCTTCACCGCCCCCGTCGTGGACGCCGACCCCGACGCCGAAGTCCCCTGGATGGCCACGCTCTACGTGCCCGGCCGCACCCTGGCCGAAGTCGTCGAGAAGGACGGCCCGTTGGGCGGACAGGCACTGCGCACCCTCGCACTGGGACTCGTCGAGGCACTGCGGGACATCCACCAAGCGGGCGTCGTACACCGGGACTTGAAACCCAGCAATGTCCTGCTCGCCGAGGACGGCCCCCGCGTCATCGACTTCGGCATCTCCCGCGCCGCCGACAACCAGGCCCTCACCGTGACCGGTCGGCTGATCGGCACCCCGCCCTTCATGTCTCCCGAGCAGTTCGCCGCGCCCCGGGACGTCACCGCCGCCTCCGACGTCTTCTCGCTCGGCTCTCTTCTCGTGTACGCGGCCACCGGCAACCGGCCCTTCGACGGCGCCAGTCCGTACCTGACGGGCTATCAAGTCATGTACGAGCAACCACGGTTGGACGGAGTGCCCGAGCCGCTGCGGAGCATCGCCGAGCGCTGCCTCGACAAGGACGCGACGGCCCGTCCCCAACTGGCGGAGCTGCACGGCATGTTGCTGACCCTGCCCGAGTCCGGGTCCGGGCCCACCACCGTGGCGGCCTTCCCGCGAACGGCACGCCGCGCCCGCCCGGACACTCCCGCTCCCACGACCGTCCCCGACAACGGACCGCGCCCGCGCCGAACGCGGCGAATCGTCATCGCCCTCGCCGGCGCGCTCGCCGTCACCGCCCTCGGCCTCACAACCCTGCACTGGGTCTCGGACGGCGACACCAACTCGGGCACACCCACCGCGTCCACGGGCTCCTCATCCCCCGCCGCCGTAGCACTGCCCACCGGCTGGAAGCCCTGGCGGGTGAGCCTGCTCACCGCCAAGACGGGCAACCCCCTCGACTACGGCGAGTCCGGCTGTGTGGCGGGCGGCAACGCCACCGTGTACTGCGCAGGCACCGGCTCCACCGTCACCGCGCTCGACGCCGCGTCCGGCCGGATCGGCTGGCGGTCGGGCACCAGCCCGGAGACCTCGCGCCCCGTCGGCGTCCGGGACGGCCGCGTCTACACCTACGTCAAGCCGGACTCGTCCCAGAGCTACATCGCCCGACGCCTGGTCGCCCTGGACGCGAAGACGGGCACTCAGCTCTGGAAGCAGCCGGTCAGCGAGGACCACAACGCCGTCCTGTTCGACGGCGGCGTCCTGGCGATGGACGTCAAAGCCACGCGGTTCGTCGCCTACGACAAGTCCGGCCACCAACTCTGGACCGCCGCCGCGCAGTCGAAGGCCGGCACCGACTGCACCCCGACCGTGCTGGACGGCGCTCCCTACGGCCTGTGCATGCCGGGGGACGATCCCTCCAAGGGCGATGTCAGCCTGCTGCGTCTCGACCCGAACACCGGCACGCCGAGGGAGATCACCCAACTGCCCACGGGAGCCGTGCCGTTGGGTGTCGTCTCCGGGCGGTTGATTTTCGCGGTGCCGAAGTTGGCGGAGAGCTCGTTCGGCAGCGGCGAGGACCAGCCGTACACGACCCTGGAAGAGGTGGACCCCGTCGGCGGGGGCCTGCGGGTCCCGCTGCCGGGCACAACGCGCGGCACGCCCACCCTCGACAAGGGCGTCGTCTACTTCGTCCGCCCGAACGGCACGGTCACCGCCGTGCGCGCGACCGACGGCAAGCGGCTGTGGCAGCGGGAGACGGACACCGAGAACCTCTCGACGCCGGTGTTCTCGGCGAAGTTCAACAGGCTCTACTTCTCGAATCAGTTCGGCCGCCTGCTGGCCCTGGACCGGAGCACCGGGGTCGTCAAGTGGCGTACGTCCGCGCTGGCGAACGCCGGTGACTCGACGAACGACACCACGCCGTACGTCCTGCTCGTCAAGGACGCGCTCGTGGCCGTGGCGGGCGACACGGCGTTCTCGGTACGGCCACCCGCAACGCGCTGAGCCGCGCCGCTCAGGCCACCGAACCGATCCGCCCCGCGGGCAGCGCCGTGGCGTCGTGGTGGATCGGGGTGTGCGCGCCGGTGAGTGAGATGCCGCTGCCGCCGCGCCTGTTGGCGACGATCTCCGCGGCGATCGACAGGGCAGTCTCCTCGGGTGTGCGGGCGCCGAGGTCGAGGCCGATCGGGGACCTGAGGCGCGCCAACTCCATTTCCGTGACACCGACTTCGCGCAGCCGCTCGTTGCGGTCGAGGTGGGTGCGGCGGGAGCCCATCGCCCCGACGTACGCGACCGGGAGGCGGAGGGCGAGTCGGAGCAGGGGTACGTCGAACTTGGCGTCGTGGGTGAGGACGCACAGGATCGTGCGGGCGTCGACGTCCGTGCGGTCGAGGTACTTGTGGGGCCACTCGACGATGATCTCGTCGGCGTCGGGGAAGCGGGTCCGGGTCGCGAAGACGGGGCGGGCGTCGCACACCGTCACCTGGTAGCCGAGGAACTTGCCGATGCGGACCAGTGCGGAGGCGAAGTCGATCGCGCCGAAGACGATCATCCGGGGCGGCGGCACCGAGGACTCGACCAGGACCGTGAGCGGGGCCCCGCAGCGGGAGCCCTGCTCGCCGATCTCGACCGTGCCGGTGCGGCCCGCGTCCAGATGGGCACCGGCCTCGGCGGCGACCGTGCGGTCCAGTTCGGGGTGGGCGCCGAACCCGCCGTCGTAGGAGCCGTCGGGGTGGACGAGGATCGCCCGGCCCAGCAACCGAGTTGGGCCCGACACGATCCGGGCCAGTGCCGCCGCCCCGCCGCTCGACGCGGCCGACAGGGCTGCGGCGACCACCGGGCGGGCGGGGTCGCCGACCCGTACCGGTGTGACGAGGATGTCGATGACTCCGCCGCAGGTCAGACCCACGGCGAAGGCGTCCTCGTCGCTGTAGCCGAAGCGCTCCAGGACGGTTTCGCCGTCCGCGAGGGCCTGTTGGCACAGGTCGTAGACCGCGCCCTCCACACAGCCCCCGGAGACCGAGCCGATCGCCGTGCCGTCGGTGTCCACCGCGAGGGCGGCTCCGGGCTGGCGGGGTGCGCTGCCGCCGACGGCCACCACGGTGGCGACGGCGAAGTCGCGGCCCTGCTCGACCCACCGGTGCAGCTCTTCGGCGATGTCCAGCATCTCTCGGTCTCCTAACGGGGTTGAGGGGAAGGGGCGTTGGGGGCTGCTAGTGCACGCCCAGCCAACTCTCCACCGGGTTGAGGGCGAAGTACACCAGGAAGATGACCGTCAGGCCCCACATGAAGGCGCCGATCTCCCGCGCCTTGCCCTGGGCGGTCTTGATGGCGACGTACGAGATGACTCCCGCGGAGACGCCCGCGGTGATGCTGTACGTGAACGGCATGACAACTACCGTCAGAAAGACAGGGATCGCGGTGGCGCGGTCGGCCCAGTCCACGTGCCGGGCGTTCATCAGCATCATCGAGCCGATGACGACCAGCGCGGCGGACGCGACCTCCTGCGGGACGATCGCGGTGAGCGGGGTGAAGAAGAGACAGGCCGCGAAGAACAGGCCGGTGACGACCGAGGCGAGACCCGTTCGGGCGCCCTCGCCCACTCCCGTCGCCGACTCGATGAAGACCGTCTGGCCGGAGCCGCCCGCCACGCCGCCGATCGCGCCGCCGGCGCCGTCGATGAACAGCGCCTTCGACAGACCCGGCATCCGGCCCTTGTCGTCGGCGAGCTTCGCTTCCGTGCCGACGCCGATGATGGTGGCCATCGCGTCGAAGAAGCCGGCCAGCACGAGCGTGAACACGATCATGCCGACCGTCATCGCGCCGACCTTGCCCCAACCGCCGAACTCCACATGGCCGAAGAGCGAGAAGTCCGGCATCGAGACCGCGCTGCCGTGCAGTTCGGGGGCGGCGCCGCTGGCCCACTGCTGGGGGGCGATGACCCCGGCGGCGTTCAGGATCGCGGCGACGACCGTGCCGCTGATGATGCCGATGAGGATGGCGCCGGGCATGTTGCGGGCCTGGAGCATGAAGATCAGGAGCAAGGTGCCGGCGAACAACAGGACGGGCCAGCCCGCGAGTTCACCCGCCGGGCCCAGGGTGAGCGGGGTCGCCTTGCCCTGGTGCACGAAGCCGGACTTGTAGAAACCGATGAGCGCGATGAACAGGCCGATGCCCATCGTGATGCCGTGTTTCAGCGCGAGCGGGATCGCGTTCATGATCATCTCGCGCAGGCCGGTGACGACGAGCAGCATGATCACCACGCCGTACATCACGCACATGCCCATCGCCTGCGGCCAGGTCATCTGCGGGGCGACCTGCGAGGAGAGCACACCGGAGACGGAGAGGCCGGCGGCGAGGGCGAGGGGCACCTTGCCGACGAAGCCCATCAGGAGGGTGGTGAAGGCCGCCGCGAACGCGGTCGCGGTGATCAGCCCTTTCTGGCCGAGCGTGTCCCCCGCGACGTCCTTGCCGGACAGGATCAGGGGGTTGAGCAGCAGGATGTACGCCATCGCCATGAAGGTGGTGACTCCGCCGCGCACTTCACGCGCGACGGTCGATCCCCTGCGGGATATGTGGAAGTACCGGTCGAGCCAGGACCGGCCGGCCGGGACGCGGGTTCCTTCACCCGAGTCCTCGGCGGCGGTCCTGGGTTCCACTGACTGCTGGGTCATGGGGCCATCTCCCAAGGTTCACAGGGACACCCGTCGGCCGGCTCGGCGGCGCGCGGGATTTGGGATGGACGACCCGGGGGACGGCCCGAGACGAACAATGGGGGCCTGGGGGGACCAAGTCCCCCCAGGGCGTGACCGGTTGGGACCCGGTGGGGTCATGTGCCCGTGAGGTGCTCCGGGCGTACCGGTGTCCTGTTCAGTTCCAGCCCGGTCGCGTTCCGGATCGCCGCGAGGACGGCCGGAGTCGACGACAGGGTGGGTGCCTCGCCGACGCCGCGCAGCCCGTACGGGGCGTGCTCGTCGGCGAGTTCGAGCACATCGACCGGAATGGTCGGGGTGTCGAGGATCGTGGGGATCAGGTAGTCCGTGAAGGAGGGGTTGCGCACCTTCGCGGTCTTCGGGTCGACGATGATCTCCTCCATGACCGCCACGCCGAGACCCTGGGTCGTACCGCCCTGGATCTGGCCGATGACGGACAGCGGGTTGAGCGCCTTGCCGACGTCCTGCGCGCAGGCCAGTTCGATGACCTTGACCAGGCCGAGTTCGGTGTCGACCTCGACGACGGCGCGGTGCGCGGCGAACGTGTACTGGACATGGCCGAAGCCCTGTCCGGTACGGAGGTCGAAGGGCTCGGTCGCGCGGTGCCGCCACTCGGCCTCGATCTCGACGGTCTCACCTTCGAGGACGTCGACCAGATCGGCGAGCACCTCGCCGCCGTCGGTGACGACCTTGCCGCCCTCCAGGAGGAGTTCGGCGGTGGCCCAGGCCGGGTGGTAGGTGCCGAGCTTGCGGCGGCCCATCTCCAGGACCTTCTCGCGGACCAGCTCGCAGGAGTTCTTGACGGCGCCACCGGTGACGTACGTCTGCCGGGACGCGGAGGTCGAACCGGCGCTGCCCACCTGCGTGTCCGCCGGGTGGATCGTCACCTGGGTGACGCCCAGCTCGGTGCGGGCGATCTGCGCGTGGACGGTGACACCGCCCTGGCCGACCTCCGCCATCGCGGTGTGCACGACGGCGACGGGCTCGCCGCCGGCAACTTCCAGGCGGACCTTGGCCGTTGAGTAGTCGTCGAAGCCCTCGGAGAAGCCGACGTTCTTGATGCCGACCGCGTAGCCGATCCCGCGGACGACGCCTTCGCCGTGCGTGGTGTTGGACAGGCCGCCGGGCAACTGCCGTACGTCGGGGGCCTCTCCGGCCGCGAGCCACTGCTGCTCGGGCGGCATGGGCATCGCCTTGACGCGGCGCAGGAGTTCGGCGACCGGGGCCGGGGAGTCGACCGGCTGCCCGGTCGGCATGATCGTGCCCTGCTCCATCGCGTTGAGCTGACGGAACGCGACCCGGTCCATGCCCACCTTGTCGGCGAGCTTGTCCATCTGGGCCTCGTAGGCGAAGCACGCCTGGACCGCGCCGAAGCCGCGCATCGCGCCGCAGGGCGGGTTGTTGGTGTAGAGCGCGATGGCCTCGATGTCGACGTCGTCGATCACGTACGGTCCGGCGCCGAGCGACGAAGCGTTTCCTACGACCGCCGGGGAGGCCGACGCGTAGGCGCCGCCGTCCAGGACGATCCGGGCCTTGAGGTGGGTGAGCTTGCCGTCCTTCGTCGCGCCGTGCTCGTAGTAGAGCTTGGCGGGGTGGCGGTGGACGTGCCCGAAGAAGGACTCGAAGCGGTTGTAGACGATCTTCACCGGCTTGCCGGTGCGCAGGGCGAGCAGGCAGGCGTGGATCTGCATCGACAGGTCCTCGCGACCGCCGAACGCGCCGCCGACGCCGGACAGTGTCATGCGGACCTTGTCCTCGGGCAGCCCGAGCACGGGCGCGATCTGCTTGAGGTCGGAGTGCAGCCACTGGGTCGCGATGTAGAGGTCGACGCCGCCGTCCTCGGAGGGCACGGCGAGTCCGGACTCCGGGCCCAGGAACGCCTGGTCCTGCATGCCGAAGGTGTACTCGCCCTCGACGATGAAGTCGGCGCGCTCCCGGGCGGCCGCCACGTCACCGCGGACGATCGGCTGGCGGTGCACGATGTTGGGGTGCGGGACATGGCCGATGTGGTGGTCGTCGCGGCCCTCGTGGATGAGGATCGCGTCCGGCGCGGTCGCGGACAACTCGTCGGTGATGACCGGGAGTTCGCGGTACTCGACCTTGATCTTCGCGGCGGCGCGGCGCGCGGTCTCCGGGTGGTCGGCGGCGACGATCGCGACCGGCTCGCCGTGGTGGCGGACCTTGCCGTGCGCGAGGACCGGGGTGTCCTGGATCTCCAGGCCGTAGTTCTTCACGTCGGTCGGCAGGTCGTCGTACGTCATGACGGCGTAGACGCCCGGGGTCTTCAGCGCCTCGACGGTGTCGATGGAGACGATCTCGGCGTGCGCGACCGTGGAGCGCAGGATCTGGCCCCAGAGCATGTCCTCGTGCCACATGTCGGAGGAGTACGCGAACTCGCCGGTGACCTTGAGGGTGCCGTCCGGGCGGAGCGTGGACTCGCCGATGCCGCCCCTCGTTTTGGAGCGCTGGGTGAGGTTCGTGGGGGTGCCGGTGGTGCCCATCGTCAGACCGCCTCTCCCTGCCGGGCGGCCGCCAGGCGGACCGCGTCCATGATCTTCTCGTAGCCGGTGCAGCGGCACAGGTTGCCCGAGAGCGCCTCGCGGATGTCCGCGTCGGTCGGGGTCGGGTTGTGCTCCAGCATCTCGTCGGCGGCGACGAGGAGTCCGGGGGTGCAGAAGCCGCACTGGACGGCGCCGGCGTCGATGAACGCCTGCTGGATGGGGGCGAGTTGGGTGCCCTCTCCGGTCTGGGAGTCGGTCGGCTTGGGGTGCCAGGTCGGGGACCCACCCTGAGAAAGTGTGTCACTTTTCGCGGAAGTGTCACACTTTTCCGCACCACATGCCCGCTGCCGGGCGTAGTCCGCGAGCCCCTCGACCGTGACCACCTCGCGGCCCTCGACCTGGCCGGCCGCGACCAGACAGGAACACACCGGAATGCCATCGAGCCGGACGGTGCAGGAACCGCATTCACCTTGCTCGCAGGCGTTCTTGGAGCCGGGCAGCCCCATCCGCTCCCTCAGCACGTACAGCAGGGACTCGCCCTCCCACACGTCGTCCGCTTCCTGCGGGCGGCCGTTGACCGTGAAATTGACGCGCATCAGGCGACTCCCTCCGTGCGGGCGGCGGTGCCGCGGTACGACTCCCAGGTCCAGGTCAGGGTGCGGCGGGCCATGATGCCGACCGCGTGGCGGCGGTAGCTCGCGGTGCCCCGGACGTCGTCGATCGGGTTGCAGGCGGCGGAGCACAGGTCCGCGAACTGCTTGGCCACCGACGGGGTGATGATCTTCCCGTTCTCCCAGAAGCCGCCCTCGTCGAGCGCGGCGTTCAGGAACTCCTCGGCGGCCTTCGCCCGGACGGGGGTCGGCGCGGCGGATCCGATGCCGGTGCGGACCGTGCGGGAGGCGGGGTGCAGGGCGAGGCCGAAGGCGCAGACCGCGATGACCATCGCGTTGCGGGTGCCGACCTTGGAGTACTGCTGGGGGCCGTCCGCCTTCTTGATGTGCACGGCCCTGATCAGCTCGTCGGGGGCGAGCGCGTTGCGCTTCACGCCGGTGTAGAACGCGTCGATCGGGATGAGCCGCGTGCCGCGCACCGACTCGGCCTCGACCTCGGCGCCGGCCGCGAGGAGCGCGGGGTGGGCGTCGCCGGCCGGGGAGGCGGTGCCGAGGTTGCCGCCGACGCCGCCGCGGTTGCGGATCTGCGGGGAGGCGACCGTGTGCGAGGCGAGGGAGAGGCCCGGCAACTCGCCGCGCAGGTTCTCCATGATCCGGGTGTACGGGACCGAGGCCCCGAGCCGCACGCTGTCAGCGCCGACCTCCCACTCGTAGAGGTCGCCGACGCGGTTCAGGTCGAGCAGGTACTCGGGCCTGCGGTGGTCGAAGTTGATCTCGACCATCACATCGGTGCCGCCCGCGATGGGTACTGCGGTGGGGTGCTCGGCCTTAGCGGCGAGCGCCTCCTCCCAGCTGGCGGGGCGAAGGAAGTCCATGACCGGCTCTCTTCTTCGTCTCGTGGGTCGTACGGATCAAGCCAGTTCGTGTGCGGCGGGTCCGGCTCGTTCATGTGCTGTTAATGCAGCGTGAGGTCAGTACACAGCGCCGTGCGCGGAGCGGGTCAGTCACGGAAACCATGAAGGAGTTGGCTGGCCAGCGCGGGCATCTTGTAGATTCGTATGAACAGAGGTCATCAGTAACCCCTCCGATTCCCTGTGGAAACGTGGGAAACAGCCCCGCACCCACAGCACCTCTTGGTTCATCGTAGTTTTCTAGACAAAGAACGGCGGCGACGGCGATGCGGCTGCGCGCACTTCTGGACACCGATGCGCTGGGGCTGCGGCTGCTCGGCGGCGAGGACGAGCTGGATCGCACGGTCCGCGGGGTGATGACCACCGACCTGCGGGACCCCAGCCGCTACCTCTCGGGCGGCGAGCTGGTCCTGACCGGCCTGGCCTGGCGCCGCAACGCCTCCGACACCGAGCCGTTCGTACGGCTCCTGGTGTCCGCCGGGGTGGCCGCGCTGGCCGCCGGCGAGGCCGAGCTGGGCGCCATCCCGGACGACCTCATAGCCGCCTGCGCCCGGCACCGGCTACCGCTGTTCGCGGTCAACGAGTCGGTGGCGTTCGCGACGATCACCGAGCATGTCGTACGGCAGGTGTCCGGCGAGCGGGCCGGTGATCTCGCGGCCGTGGTGGACCGGCACCGCCGGATGATGACCTCGGGCCCGGCAGGGGGCGGCCCGGACGTGGTCCTGGATCTGCTGGGCTCAGACCTGGATCTGCGGGCGTGGGTGCTGTCGCCGACCGGGCGGCTCATCGCGGGCTCGAAGGTGTCGGGGCCCGCGCTGCCCGCCGACGTGTGCGCGAAGCTGGCCGCCGAGCAGCTGACCGCCGCCCGCACGGGCCGCCGGGGACCGCACCGGCTGGCGCTGGGCTCCTCGACGTACTCCCTCTTCCCGATCCGCGGCGGCGGGCGCTCCCCGCAGGGCTCGCGGGACGTGCGCGAGACGGTGCTGTCGGACTGGCTGCTCGCGGTCGAGGCGGACGCCGGGGACTGGCCCGACGAGCGCCTCGACCTGCTGCAGGGCGTCACGCAGCTGATCGCCGTCGAGCGGGACCGGCGGGACGCGGCACGCACGGTCCGCAGACGGCTCGCGCAAGAGATCCTGGAACTGGTGCAGGCAGGTGCCGCGCCGTCCGAGATCGCCGCGCGCCTACGGGTCGCCGCTCCCGTCCTGCTGCCCGGGCTCGGGGCGGCCCCGCACTGGCAGGTGGTCGTGGCCCGGGTCGAGTGGGACGGCGGGGACATCGAGGCCGGTCCGGTCGCCCAGGCGTTGCTGGAGGAGATCCTGGTCGACCCGCTGGCGACGGGCCCCGAGCCCTCCGACCGTATCGCCGTGGCCCACACGGGCGACGAGGCGATCGCGCTCGTACCGCTGCCCGCGGTGTCGGCGGAGCACGACGGCTCCGAGTCCGGAATCCACGCGGACGTGCTCCTGGAGGCTGTACGAGATCCGCTGTCGGCCGGCCTCGACGACGACGGGCGGGTCACGCTCGGGGTGAGCGCGGCGGTGCACTCGGCGGAGGGACTGCGCGGGGCGCTGGAGGAGGCGCGGCACGCGCGCCGGGTGGCCGCAGCGCGCCCTGGGCGCGTGTGCGCGGCCGGGCACCAGGAGCTGGCCTCGCACGTCCTCCTGCTGCCGTTCGTGCCGGACGACGTACGGCGGGCCTTCACCGCGCGCCTGCTCGACCCGCTGCGCGACTACGACCGCCGGCACCGCGCGGAGCTGATCCCGACGCTGGAGGCGTTCCTGGAGTGCGACGGTTCCTGGACGCGCTGCGCGACCCGGCTGCACCTGCACGTCAACACGCTGCGCTACCGGGTCGGCAGGATCGAGCAGTTGACGAGTCGTGACCTCTCGCGCCTTGAGGACAAGCTGGATTTCTTCCTGGCGCTGCGGATGAGCTGACCCGAAGATCCCACGACTTTGTGAATTCTTTCACCCACCCTCTTGGCCAGGCCCTACGATCCGTGCTGAGATGCCACCACTCAACAGCTCAATGGTGTGCTCGGGGAGGGCAACGTGGCGCATTCCGCCATGTCTGGATACGGAACGACCGAAGGTGACGATCCCCTCCAGACCGCGGTGTGGCGGCTGCGCTCGCGGGCCTGCTGGGCCGACGCGGCGGCGCTGCTGCGGCCCGACACCGCGGCACCGGCCCTTCAGCGGACCGCACTGTTCGTGGAGCGGTGTCTGTACACCGAGCAGGGCTGGGAAGAGGCCGACGACGCGCTGCGGACGGCCGAGGCGCTGGCCCACAGTGACGAGGAGCGGGGCGCGGCGGCCTGCGAACGCGGGTATCTCGCGTACGCGGCCACGCTGCACTCGGTGCGCGACCGGGCGGACGAGGCGCGGGCCGCGCTCGGGCGGGCGGCGGCGCTGATCCCTCCGGGCGGTTCGGGGCGGGCCTTGCTGGACTTCCGGCGGGGGCTGGTCGCGGAGAACCTGGCACGGTCGCCGCAGGCCGCGCGGGCCGCGTACCGGCGTGCCCACGCGGGGGCCGCCGACCAGGCCGACCCGCTGTTGCTGTCGTTCACCTGGCGCCATCTGGCCGGACTCGCCCTGCGGGACGGGGAGTTGGCGGAGGCCCGGCACGGCTTCGCCGAATCGCTGCGCATCCGGGAGGAGTTGGGCTACCTCGTCGGTACGGCACCGGCCCTCGCGTCGCTCGCGGACGCGGAGTCCGAGCCGGAGGCGTCCCGGTTGCGCGAGGAGGCGCGGCGGCTGTTCCGGCTGCTCGGGGGCGTACCGACGTGGCTGGCACGGCAGTTGGCGGTGCCCGCGCCGGGTGCGGCCACGGCGTAGGTCAGGAGCCGTTCGTCCGGTTCTGCACGACGTTCACGACGTGGTGGACGAACTGCAGGACGGACGCCCGGAGTTCGGGGTCGCGGGCGACCAACACCCCGACGGCGACGAGCAGAAGGAAGGACAGGAGGCTGCCACCGCGGCCGGAGTGGCCGCGTCGGGCGCCCATCTGCGCGGCGCGCATCCCGTCCTGCGCCGCCTGTCGGGCCGACTGCTCGGCACCGCGCCGTGCGGCCTGTTGTGCGGCTTGCTGGCCCGGATTCGGAAACATCGGCGTTCTCCCCCGCGGATCGGTCGTCCCTTTCCGTGGGGCACGTCACCGCCGGTCGGCCGGGTTCCCAGCGCGGCCCACGGTCGCCGGACCCGGACCCGCTCGTGACCGGAGTCACATATTCGAAGTCACGCGGATCCCGCGAAGTGCTCCTGCACCAGTGACCGCACCGCGTCCCACTCCCCCGCGGCCAACGCGTCGAGGAGCGCCAGGTGTTCGGCCGCGTCCGCGACCAGGTCGGCCCGGCCGCGCGTGACGGGACCGCCGACCAGCGGCCACTGGGCGCGCCGGTGCAGGTCCCCGGCGATCTGGACGAGCTGTTCGTTGCCTGCGAGGGCGAGCACCGCGCGGTGGAAGGCCCGGTCGGACTCGGCGTACGTCGCCCGGCACCCGGAGGACGCGGCGCGGGCGGTCCCCTCGGCCAGCGGGCGCAGGTCGGCCCAGCGGGCGGCGGGCACGGTACGGGCGAGACGGAGCATCACGGGGACCTCGATCAGGGCGCGGATCTCCGCCAGCTCGGCGAGTTCGCGGGCGCCCCGCTCGACCACGCGGAAGCCCCGGTTCGGTACGACCTCGACGGCACCCTCGGTGGCGAGCTGCTGCATGGCCTCGCGCACGGGGGTCGCGGAGACGCCGAACCGGTCGCCGAGCGCGGGCGCGGAGTAGACCTCGCCCGGCGTCAGCTCGCCGCCGACGAGCGCGGTGCGCAGCGCGTCCAGTATCTGACCGCGCACGGAGGGCCGCTGAAGAACCTGCCGGGGGCGCGGGATCGGCGTCTCGCTGTGCGTGTGCTCACCGCGCACGTCGCCGGCTCCGTGCGCGAGATCCCGGGCCCGGTCCACGTCGGCGGCGCGCTGCTGCGGCGGCACCCGGGACCCCCGGGTCCGCGGATCCGGAATGCCCGTCCCGGCGGAGCCCTGCGTGCCCTGCTTCACGGGTCCTCCTCCGGACGTGTCGGTACTTGGGGTCATTACGGCGTCTTGTTACTCGTCCGTCAAGCACCTTAGGCGCAGATCGGACTAGTTCAAATCCAAGGCGGGTTGGGTAAGGTAAGCCTTACCTCTAAACCAACGGCGAATCGGTGGTCCCGGCATGCCCCTGCCTTCTTCGGCCGTAGCGGACGCC
Organism: Streptomyces sp. NPDC058469; assembly: GCF_042721125.1. NCBI lineage: Bacteria > Bacillati > Actinomycetota > Actinomycetes > Kitasatosporales > Streptomycetaceae > Streptomyces > Streptomyces sp. NPDC058469. The sequence goes on along the minus strand of NZ_JBHXME010000157.1, from coordinate 7,858 downwards.
TACGCCCGCCTCACCGAGGTCATCCCCGGGCTCGCGATCACCGAACTCACCCCGGAACAGCCGACCCCGACCGGCGGCGGCTGGATCTCCGCGGCGGCACTCGCAGAGGGCGGGGCGGGCCTGGAGGCGTTCCTGGCCCGGGACGACGCCCAGGTCCTGCGCGACCACGGCCGCCGGGGCCGCCCGGACGTGATAGCCACCTTCGGCCTGCACCGCTACGCCTGGCCGGTCGTCCTCCTGTTCACCGTCCCGTGGTTCCTGCACCGCCGGGTCCCCCGCCTCCCCGTGACCCACATCTCCTACGACCGCACGGCCGAGGGCCTCGACATGGGCCGGCTGGCCGTCCGCACCGACTCCTTCGCCTGCCTGCCCGGCGACCCGGCGGCGGCGCTGCCCGGCGCGCGGGTGGTCGCCGACGAGGAGGCGCTGCGGACGGAGGTGCGGGCCGCGGTCGCCGAGCACATGGAGCCCGTCCTGGCCGGCTTCGGCCCGCGGATGCGGCGGCGGGGCCGCGCCCTGTGGGGCATGGCTACCGACGAGGTCGTGGAGGGGATCTGGTACGTCGCCGATCTCTTCGGCGAACAGCCGCGGGCCGTACGGGAGTTGGAGCGGCTGCTGCCGGGTGCGACCAAGCCGTACGTCGGGTCCGCCGCGTTCCGTGAGGTGACCGGTCCCGACGGCGAGGCGCTGTCCACGCGGGACCGGGCCAGTTGCTGTATGTACTACACGCTGGACACCGAGGACGCCTGCGCGACCTGTCCGCGCACCTGTGAGACGGAGCGGGTCACCAAACTGCTGGCTGCCGCCGTGAGTTGAGGGACCCTCAGTCACACGCCCCACTCGGGGCCCGCTAGGATCAGCCGCGAACGAGGCGCCCACCCGGTTACAGGGGATTCACAACTTCCTCACTTGCCGCAGGAACTTTCCGTGGAACCACCCGTACGGGTAGTCTTATTCGAACTCAACTCCCGCCCCTCAAGCGGCAGTTCGAGCAGAAAGCCGCCCTGGGCATCCCCTTGCACCTCCTTGGCGGCCTCTTGCCCCGAAAACGCCTGAGGGCCGTTGGGATTGGGCCACTATGGCGGGCGTTACGCCCTATCCCAATGCAAGGGACCCCAGATGAGACTGACCGACATATCGCTGAACTGGCTGCTTCCCGGCGCCGTACTGCTCCTGGGCATGCTGGCGGCTGTGGCGGTGCTCGCGCGGAGCAAGCGGTCCGGCGGGGAGCACGCGAAAGACGACTCGTGGGAGCGCACGGAGGAGCGCCGCAGGCGCAAGGAGGCCATATACGGCGCCGCCTCCTATCTCCTTCTGTTCTGCTGCGCGGCGGTCGCCGCCGCACTCTCCTTCCACGGACTGGTCGGCTTCGGCCAGGAGAACCTCGGCCTCACCGACGGCTGGGAGTACCTGGTCCCGTTCGGCCTGGACGGCGCGGCCATGTTCTGCTCCGTCCTCGCGGTGCGCGAGGCGAGCCACGGCGACGCCGCACTCGGCTCCCGGATACTGGTGTGGACGTTCGCGGCCGCGGCCGCCTGGTTCAACTGGGTGCACGCGCCCAGGGGTATCGACCACGCGGGCGCTCCGCAGTTCTTCTCCGGCATGTCGATGTCGGCCGCTGTCCTGTTCGACCGCGCGCTGAAGCAGACCCGCCGTGCCGCGCTGCGCGAGCAGGGTCTGGTGCCGCGTCCGCTGCCGCAGATCCGTATCGTCCGCTGGCTGCGGGCCCCCCGGGAGACCTACAGCGCCTGGTCGCTGATGCTCCTGGAGAACGTGCGCAGCCTGGACGAGGCGGTCGACGAGGTGCGCGAGGACAAGGCGAAGAAGGAGGAGACCCGACTGCGCCGGCGCGACCAGCAGCGGATCGAGCGGGCCCAGCTCAAGGCCATAAGCCGGGGCCAGCGCGGCCTCATCGGACGGGGCGGCGGCCGGTCGCCGGAACCGCAGGCTCTGGAGCGCGGTTCCGCCTCCGGACAAGCATCCGCGGAGCCTGCTCTATCGACGCCGGAACAACTGCCGGTTCGCACGCGTCCCTCACTCCAGCCAGTCCGCGGGGCATCTGACCCGATAACCGTCGACCTCACCGCCGAGGACGACACCATGGCCCTGCCTCGGCTCGACTCCCTGGAGCGCAAGCTCAAGGACCTGGAGCAGCAGTTCGGCTGAGCCCAGAGCTGAGAACCTGAGATCCGGGACCGGGCGACAACGGGACGGGGGCGGAGCCCAGTTGGGCTCCGCCCCCGTCCCGTTGCTCATGCCGCGTCCGAATCCAGCTCGAACCAGACGGACTTGCCCACCCCGTGGGCCGACACTCCCCAGGCGTCCGCGAGGGACTGCACCAGGAACAGGCCCCGCCCGTGCGTACCGTCGTCGGCGTTCGGTACGCGCAGTCTGGGCCTGCGGGCCACGAAGTCCCGTACCTCCACGCGCAGTCCACGGGGTCCGACGGTCGCCGTGAGCACGGCGTCGTGGTCGGTGTGGATCAGCGCGTTGGTGACGAGTTCACTCGTGAGCAGCTCCGCTATCTCCGATCGTCCCGGCCTCCCCCAGTGCCGTAACAGTTCACGCAACGCCCTGCGCGCCTCGGGCACCGCCCGCAGGTCCGCGCGTCCGAGTCTGCGCCTCAGTTGAGGCGGCTGCGCCGGTTCCGTGGCGCTGTCGGCCTCGTCCTCCGCCGCTTTCGCCGAGGAGGCCCCGATCGCCATGGGACCGCCCCCTCGCGCTTGCCTTTTCATGACCCCCGCCTGCACGCCGGTTTCCGGTTCCCTCCTGCTCGAACACGTTCACGGGGATCCATGCCCTCGTCGGGAACAGGGCAGTCATGTCGCATCGTCAACGACCGGGTGTTCGGCCACGGACGCTGCGTAACCGGCGGGGCGGAGGAATCGGAGGGAGTGCTGTCCGAAGCGTCGAACAGCCACCGTGCGGAGCATGCGACCCGGGTGGGGCGGTCGGGGCGTTCCCCTCCGGAATGTCATGGCTCCCGGCCTCGGGACCAGACACCCCGTGACGCCCTGACCACCGGCGATCGAACCGACTGCCCATGCGCGGCTGCCGATCCGGCCGTAGTCCGCGAAGGCGTGGGGCGCTTGGTCCCCCCGGACCTCCCCCGAGGCCCACGCTCCGTGAAACTGGCCGGAATCAGCCGCTCAGGAACCGGGATCGGCGCCTTCGGACCGCGCTGCGGGGTCTACTTGCCGCCGATCCCCTTCGTACCGATGTGGATGATCTTGTGGGTCGTACGGGTCATGTCGACGACCAGCTTGGTGGTGTCCCCGCCGCCCCAGGTGAGGGTGATCGAGGCCTCCGTGTAGTCGGCGGTGCCGTTGTCGGTGACCTTCCAGCTCATGGGCGTGTTCTGGGCCTGGAGAACGCCGTCCGCGTGGTTCTTCGCCTCCCAGGCCTTCAACTCCTTCAGGTAGGCGGGGGTGAGGTAGTAGCTGCGCAGCTCCGTGGCCAGCTTGCCGCCGCCGCTCTCCAGGTCGCTCTCGGCGTCGATGTAGGCGCCGTAGAAGTCGGCGATGCGGGTGATGTTGTCGTCCGGTGAGCCGCTCACGGTGCGCGGGGCGCCGGCGGAGGCCTGGGCCGCCACACCCAGCCCGAGGGCGAGGGCGAGGCCGGCGGCGAGGGCGGTGCGGCGCGTGGCCTTCTTGCTGTTCACGTGTGTTTCCCCGTTTCGGGTCGGTGCCGTGCTGTGGTCGGACCGAGCTTCGGCGCCCGGCCCGGGCGACCGCAATGACCGACACCGACTCCGCAACGGTGGAACCGTCCCACCCCGTCTGACCTCCTGGTATATGGCGTGCCTGGGATGCCGTCCTGGGACGCGACACGCACGGGGGCAACGGTGTCGGGCGAGGGCAAAGGCAAGGACGTCGAGGAGTTCGCGGCGCTGCTGCGACGGCTGAAGGCACGCACGGACCGCAGCTACAGCCAGCTGGCCCGCCGCCTGAACATGAACGCCTCGACCCTGCACCGCTACTGCGTGGGCGAGGCGGTCCCCCTCGACTTCGCCCCCGTGGAACGCTTCGCGGCGCTGTGCGGGGCGACACCGGAGGAACGGCTGGAGCTCCACCGGTACTGGATCCTGGCGGTGGCGGCGCGACAGCGGCGACGCGATGCGGGGGTGACGGGGGCTCCGGTCGCGGGGGCAGCCGAGGGAGTGGTGGAGGGGCCGGTGCCCGATGTCGCCGAGCCGCCGGTGGCCGTCGCCGACGATGCCCGTGAACCCGCTGCCGCCCGGTCGCCCCGGTACCGGCGGCGGCTCACGCTGACGGCCGCCGCCGTGTGCACGGTGCTCGCGGTGTGGGGCAGCCTGTCGGCGGTGTCCACGCACGACACGGCCACGTCCAGAACCGGTGTGAGGACCGGGGTCAGGACCAACACAGGCGCTACGGCCAAGACCTCACCGTCCGCCCTCCCCGCGCCCCTCACCTGGACCGCCGACTCCCAGGTCTGGGAGATCGGCTGCGACCACGACTACGTCATCGACAAGGCACCGAAGGACGTACCGCCGCCTCCGGTCCAGCAGGACGCCGGGCCCTGGGCGGCGACCCAGCACGCGGTGCACGGCGGGCAGACGGACGTGGAGATCTCGGTGCAGGGCAGGACCTCAACGGCCGTGGTCCTGAAGGCACTTCGGGTCCGGGTCGTCGGCCGTACGGCACCCGCCCCGGGCACCGCCTACTCGATGGCCCGGGGCTGCGGCGGGGACATCTCCCCGCGCTACTTCGGCGTGGACCTGGACGCCCACCGCCCCCTGGTCCGCCCCGAGCCGGGCGGCGACATGGGCAAGACGGTCCCGGCGGTGCACCTGCCCTACCGGGTCTCGGCCACGGACCCGGAGGTCCTGCTGGTCAAGGCCCGCGCCGGGACCTGCGACTGCCGCTGGTACCTCGAACTCGACTGGTCCTCCCAGGGCCGCACCGGCACCCTCCGCATCGACGACCACGGCGAGCCGTTCCGCACCAGCTCGATCAAGGGCCTGCCGCACTACTGGTACGGCGAGCACGGCTGGACCCCGATCGGCTGAGCGCGGACCGGTCAAGGGCGGGGCACGTTGCGCAAGTTGGCGCGGGCCATCGTCAGCATGCGGCCGACTCCCCCGTCCAGCACGATCTTCGACGCGGAGAGCGCGAACCCGGTGACCATCTCGGCGCTGATCTTCGGCGGGATGGACAGGGCGTTGGGGTCGGTGACGACGTCGACGAGGGCCGGGCCCTTGTGCTTGAAGGCGGCCTTCAGGGCGCCTTCAAGGTCCTTGGGCTTCTCGACCCGCACACCGTAGGCACCGCAGGCGCGCGCCACGGCGGCGAAGTCGGGGTTCTTGTTGGTGGTGCCGTACGACGGGAGACCGGCGACCAACATCTCCAACTCGACCATGCCCAGGGAGGAGTTGTTGAACAGGACGACCTTCACCGGCAGGTCGTACTGGACGAGGGTGAGGAAGTCGCCCATCAGCATGGAGAATCCGCCGTCGCCCGACATCGACACGACCTGGCGTTCGGTGTCGGTGAACTGGGCGCCGATCGCCATCGGCAGCGCGTTCGCCATCGAGCCGTGGGAGAACGAACCGATGATGCGGCGGCGGCCGTTGGGCGTGATGTAGCGCGCGGCCCAGACATTGCACATCCCCGTATCAACGGTGAACACGGCGTCCTCGTCGGCGAGTTCGTCGACCACGGCGGCCACGTACTCGGGATGGATCGGGACGTGCTTCTCGACTTTCCGCGTGTACGCCTTGACGACACCTTCCAGCGCGTCGGCGTGCTTCTTGAGCATCCGGTCGAGGAACTTCCGGTCCCCCTTCGGCTTCACCCGCGGAGTGAGACAGCGCAGCGTCTCCTTCGCGTCGCCCCACACGGCGAGGTCCAACTTCGAGCGCCGGCCGAGGTGTTCGGGCCGTACGTCGATCTGGGCGATCTTCACGTCGTCGGGGAGGAAGGCGTTGTACGGGAAGTCGGTGCCGATGAGGATCAGCAGGTCGCACTCATGGGTGGCCTCGTAGGCGGCGCCGTAGCCAAGGAGACCGCTCATGCCCACGTCATACGGGTTGTCGTACTGAATCCACTCCTTGCCGCGCAGGGCGTGTCCGATCGGGGACTTGATCTTTCCGGCGAACTCCATGACCTCGGCGTGCGCGCCGGCGGTGCCGCTGCCGCAGAACAGGGTGACCTTCTCCGCCGCGTCGATCATCTCGACGAGCTTCTCGATCTCGGCGTCACCGGGGCGGACGGAGGGCCGAGAGGTGACGAGGGCGGTCTCGGCGGCCTTGTCCGGGGCGGGCTCGGAGGCGATGTCGCCGGGAAGCGAGACGACGCTGACACCGGACTGGCCCACCGCGTGCTGGATGGCGGTCTGGAGGAGCCGGGGCATCTGCTTCGGGTTGGAGATGAGCTCGCTGTAGTGACTGCACTCCTGGAAGAGCCGGTCGGGGTGGGTCTCCTGGAAGTACCCGAGGCCGATCTCGCTGGACGGGATCTGCGAGGCGAGGGCGAGGACCGGGGCCATGGAGCGGTGGGCGTCGTAGAGACCGTTGATGAGGTGCAGGTTTCCGGGGCCGCAGGAGCCGGCGCAGGCCGCGAGCTTCCCGGTTATCTGCGCTTCCGCGCCGGCGGCGAAGGCGGCGGTCTCCTCGTGCCGTACGTGGATCCAGTCGATGGCGGAGTTGCGGCGGATGGCGTCGACGACCGGGTTGAGGCTGTCGCCGACGACGCCGTAGAGGCGCTTGACTCCGGCGCGGACGAGGATGTCGACGAACTGTTCGGCAACGTTCTGCTTGGCCATGGTTCTCGCGTGCCCTTCGGTTTCCTGTGTCCTACGGATCCCTCTGGGTTCCATGAATTCACAGCCTCGGCGCTCACGCCTCCCAAACGGCGGCGGCCGTGCGGTCGTCGGCATGACCCTTGACCCGCACTTGGATGTCGGCGAGGAACGCGGCCAGGCCGGGCGGGGTGCGACCGGACCACCGCTCCGACAGATGCGCGGACAGCTCGGGCTCGCCGCGCAGCGGTTCGGCGAGGCCGCCGGTGCACATCAGGAGCGTGTCACCCGGCCGGGCGACGGAGGCACGGAAGCGGAAGGGTTCGCGGGGCGGTTCGGGGGCGGGTTCGTACGGGCTCGGGGGTGTCGGGATGCCGAGGTCCATGGTGAGCCGGTCGCCCTCGGGCGTCTCGGCGGCCTGCGAGCCGAAGCCGACGACGGCCTCGCCGGTCAGGTCGCCGACGGCGGGCTCGATGTCCTGCCACTCCCCGTCGCGCAACCGGAAGAGCCCTCCAGGTCCGACACCGAAGAACACGCGCGTACGGCACTCCGGGTGGGCGGGGAGAAGGAGACAGCGCAGGCCGGCCGAGTACTCCTCGGGGTCGATGCCCTGTTCGGCGGCGCTGGCGCGGAGTTTGCCGAGGCTGCGGTCGGTGAGCCGGTGCAGGCCGGATTTCAGGTCCCCGCGCCGCGCGGCGCGAATGTCCTCGGAGAGCCGCGCGTGGCTCCGCCCGACGGCCCGCGCGATCCAGTCACAGGCCTCGGCGGCGGCCCGATGCGCCCCCGGCGTGGCCCGGGCCCCGGTCGCCATCGCCACCAACACCAACGCCTGCTCCCCGACCCCGAACCGCGCGGTCAGCAACGAGTCCCGCCGCGGCTCCCCCCTGAACCGCGCGGAGTCCCCGCGCACGGAAGCGGCCCTGATCGTGCTCGTCCCGTACCGCGCCCCGTCCAACACGGTGTCCGCGACCAGATCGTCGAGCTCGTCCGGGTCGGCGAGCGGGAGCGCGGTGGGCTCGGCGTCGTAGGTGGGGGGACGGTGGCTGTCGAGTATACACATAAACGAGCCCACGAGACCGCGCGTGGTCGGGGATGGCGT
>NZ_JBHXME010000156.1:0-25518 GCF_042721125.1 Streptomyces sp. NPDC058469 | reverse complement strand
GGATGAGGTAGCCGGTGGCGGCGAGGGCCGCGGTCAGTCCGCCGGTGAAGACGAGCTGGATGCGGGCGGCTCGGGGTCGCCCTGTCGATCCGGGGGCGGTTGCGGGACCTCGGCGGCAGTGCCGAACTGGTCTCGATTCCCGGGCAGGGCACGGAAGTTGAGCTGAAAGTACCGAAAGCGCGGGGGAAGGCGGGGACACGATGAGTGAGCAGCAGGGCCCGATCAGGGTCATGGTGGTCGACGACCACCCGATGTGGCGCGACGCCGTCGCCCGCGACCTGGCCGAGTCCGGCTTCGACGTGGTCGCCACCGCCGGGGACGGCGAGCAGGCGGTACGGCGCGCGAAGGCCGCCGCCCCCGACGTCCTCGTCCTCGACCTGAACCTGCCGCAGATGCCCGGCGTCCAGGTCTGCAAGGAACTGGTCGGCGCCAACCCGGCGTTGCGCGTCCTGGTCCTCTCCGCGAGCGGTGAGCACGCCGACGTCCTGGAGGCGGTGAAGTCGGGCGCGACCGGCTATCTGCTCAAGTCGGCTTCTACGGAAGAGCTGTTGGACGCGGTGCGCCGGACGGCCGTCGGCGACCCGGTGTTCACCCCGGGCCTCGCCGGACTGGTCCTCGGCGAGTACCGGCGCCTGGCCTCCGACCCGGCACCGGCCGCGGACGGCGACCAGCCCAAGGCACCCCAACTCACCGACCGCGAGACCGAAGTGCTGCGCCTGGTCGCCAAGGGCCTGAGCTACAAGCAGATCGCCGAGCGCCTGGTCATCTCGCACCGCACGGTCCAGAACCACGTCCAGAACACGCTCGGCAAGCTCCAGTTGCACAACCGCGTGGAGCTGGTCAGGTACGCCATAGAGCGCGGTCTCGACGACGCGTAGATCAACTCCCGGACAATTCAACGGAATTGATCTCGGAATTGACCTTCCCGCCCATCCCTCTGTGACCTGGATCACCATTAGCGTGGCTGTCACAGGAAACCGCGGCGAAGGGATATTTCCATGCGCGTCGGAGTACTGACCGGAGGCGGCGACTGCCCCGGACTCAACGCCGTCATCCGGGGCATCGTCCGCAAGGGCGTACAGGAGTACGGCTACGACTTCGTCGGCTACCGGGACGGCTGGCGAGGACCGCTCGAAGGCGACACCGTCCGGCTCGACATCCCCGCGGTGCGCGGCATCCTGCCCCGCGGCGGCACCATCCTCGGCTCCTCCCGCACCAATCCGCTGAAGCTGGAGAACGGCATCGGCCGGATCAAGGCCAACCTCGCCGCGCAGGAGGTCGACGCACTCATCGTGATCGGCGGCGAGGACACCCTGGGGGTGGCCGGGCGGCTGTGGGACGAGAGCGGGGTGCCGTGCGTCGGCGTACCGAAGACCATCGACAACGACCTGTCCGCCACCGACTACACCTTCGGCTTCGACACCGCCGTCGGCATCGCCACCGAGGCGATCGACCGGCTGCACACCACCGCCGAGTCGCACATGCGCATCCTGGTCTGCGAGGTGATGGGCCGGCACACCGGCTGGATCGCCATCCACTCCGGCCTCGCGGGCGGCGCGAACGTCATCCTCATCCCCGAGCAGCGCTTCGACGTCGACCAGGTGTGTGCCTGGATCACCTCGCGCTTCAAGGCGTCGTACGCCCCGATCGTGGTCGTCGCGGAGGGGGCCATGCCCAAGGACGGCGATGTCGTGCTGAAGGACGGGACCCTCGACTCCTTCGGGCACGTCCGGCTGTCCGGGGTGGGCGAGTGGCTGGCCAAGGAGCTGGAGAAGCGGACCGGCAAGGAGGCCCGCACCACCGTCCTCGGACACGTCCAGCGCGGCGGTACCCCCAGCGCCTTCGACCGCTGGCTCGCCACCCGCTTCGGCCTGCACGCCATCGAGGCCGTCCGCGACGGCGACTTCGGCAAGATGGTCGCCCTGCGCGGCACGGACATCGTCCGCGTACCGATCGCGGAGGCGACGGCGCAACTGAAGACGGTCGACCCGAAGCTGTACGAGGAGGTCGGCGTCTTCTTCGGCTGAGGCCCGGCCACGTTCTCGGCGCCGGCCGGGCATCCCAGCCCGTCCGGCGCCTGAGGCGCGGCCCGCACGTCCTCGGCTACACGGCCGGCCGCCGCTCCGAGAACGTGCTCGTCCCGCGCAACCGACCCACCAACTCCCGTACGACAGCTGCCCCGTTGAGCGTCAGCACCGACTCGGGGTGGAACTGTACGGACGCGAATCCCTCCGCCCGCAGCGCGTGCACCTCCCCGGACGCGCTCCGGCTCACCTCAACCCCGTGCGCGGCCAGTTCGCCCAGCGCCTCCTCGTCGCAGTGCGCCACGAAGCTGTTGTAGAAGCCGACGGTCTCCTCCCGCCCGAACAGATCGATCGCCGTCTGCGCCCCCTGGTACGGAACCTCCTTCCGTACGATCTCCAGGCCCAGTTCCGCCGCGATCAGCTCGTGCCCGAGGCACACGCCGAGGATGCCGTGCCGGTTCTCCCGGAGGACCTCGGCGGTCAGCGCACGCAGGAACCGCATCTTCGGGTCGGCCGTGTCGGCGGGGTCACCCGGCCCCGGCCCCAGCACCACGGGCCCCTCGTGCGCGAGCACGGCCTCCCGCAGCCCCTCCTCGTCGTACCGCCGCACGGTCACATCGAGCCCGCTCGACCGCAGTACGTGCGCGAGCATCGCCGTGAAGGTGTCCTCCCCGTCGACGACCAGGGCGTGCCCGGTCAGCTCCTCGGACCGCTCCTGCATCCGCAGCCAGAACGGGGCGAGCGAGGTGCGGCGACCGTCGAGCGCGGCACGCACGCGTGGGTCGTCGGCCAGCCGGGGGCGTGTGCTCTCGTCGCGCGGCCGGGACGGTCGTACGCCAAGAGCCGCCAGGACTCCCGCCGCCTTCGTGCGGGTCTCCGCGACCTCGCTCGCCGGGTCCGAACCGCGGACCAGGGTGGCGCCGACCGGTACCCGCAGCCGGCCGGCCGGGTCGATGTCCGCGGTGCGGATGAGGATGGGGGAGTCGAGGGTCTGGGCGCCGCCGGAGTCGTGGCCGAGCAGCGCGAGCGCACCGGCGTAGTAGCCGCGCCCGCCGACCTCGTGCCGCTCGATGACCCGGCAGGCGTTCTGCACCGGCGACCCGGTGACGGTCGCCGCGAACATCGTCTCCTTGAGGACCTCGCGCACGTCCAGTGAGGACCGGCCGCGCAACTCGTACTCGGTGTGCGCGAGATGGGCCATCTCCTTCAGCCGCGGCCCGACGACGACCCCGCCCATGTCGCCGACCGTGCACATCATCTTGAGCTCCTCGTCGACGACCATCGACAGCTCCTCGATCTCCTTGCCGTCCGCGAGGAAGGAGAGGAGGTGTTCGGGTGTAGGCCCCTCGGCGGGATAGCGGTACGTCCCGCTGATCGGGTTCATGACGACGGTCCCGCCGGACATCCGGACGTGCACCTCGGGGCTGGCCCCGACAAGCGTCCGGTCGCCCGTGTGCACGACGAACGTCCAGTACGCACCCCGTTCCCCGACCAGCAGCCGCCGGAACAACGCCAGCGCCTCGGCCCTGCCGTACCCCGGGATCTTCCCCTCGTACGTCCGCCGGATGACGAAGTTGGCGCCCTCGCCCCGCCCGATCTCCTCCCGCAGCACCCGCCCGACGATCTCGCCGTAGGCCTCGTCGTCCACGTCGAAGCCGCCGCCCTCGACCCGGACGTCGTGCGCGGGCAGCTGTTCCAGGGCGTCGGCGAGCGGGATCCCGTACGACTCCTCGGGGGTGAGGAAGGTCAACGGGGTGCCGTCGTCGCGGACGTCGAAGCCGCGCTCGCGGATCTGGCGGTAGGGAACGAGCGCGAGGCCCTCGTCCGGGAGGTCGGCGAGGCGGTCGTAGGAGGCGACCGGGCCGATCATGACCTCGATCACGTCGTGGTCGTGGCCCGGGGTGCGACGGCGCAGCAGGGCGAACGGGCGGGGATCGCTGAGCAGGTCGTCCAGATGCATGGGTCCTTGGTTCCTTCTCGTGGAGAGGAACGGACCCCGGACACACCGAAGGCCGCCCCTCGGGCGGCCTTCGCGGAGTACTGGGAGTACGCGCAGTCAGTGGGCCGCCGGATGAGCGGTCCACCACCAGTTACGGGTCGAATGCGCGAACATGGAGCGCACCCTACCCCACGCGCACCTGAGCGTGAGGGTGTCTCACCTGTCGAGCCGCGCGAAAATAGCTCGACACGACCCCGTAATGTTGAGGGCGTGACCGTGAACGCTAAGACCAGCGCCAGCGCTGGCAACACCTGGCGAGACCTGCCCGCGGCGCAGCAGCCCGAGTACCCCGACACCGAGGCTCTGCGCGCAGTGATCGCGGACCTCGAGTCGTATCCGCCGCTCGTCTTCGCGGGCGAGTGCGACCAGCTGCGCGCCCGGTTGGCGGCCGTCGCCAAGGGAGAGGCGTTCCTGCTCCAGGGCGGCGACTGTGCCGAGGCCTTCGACGCCGTGTCCGCAGACCACATCCGCAACAAGCTGAAGACCCTGCTCCAGATGGGCGCCGTCCTCACCTACGCCGCCTCCGTGCCGGTCGTGAAGGTCGGCCGGATCGCCGGCCAGTACTCCAAGCCGCGCTCGAAGGGCACCGAGACCCGGGACGGCGTGACGCTGCCGACGTACCGCGGCGACTCGGTCAACGGCTTCGCCTTCGACGAGAAGTCCCGCATCCCGGACCCCGAGCGCCTCAAGCGGATGTACAACGCGTCCGCCTCCACGCTCAACCTGGTCCGCGCCTTCACCACCGGCGGCTACGCCGACCTGCGCCAGGTGCACGCCTGGAACCAGGACTTCGTGAAGTCGTCCCCGTCCGGCCAGCGCTACGAGCAGCTCGCGCGCGAGATCGACAGCGCGCTGAACTTCATGCGGGCCTGCGGGACGGACCCGGAGGAGTTCAAGACCGTCGAGTTCTACTCCTCGCACGAGGCACTGCTGCTGGACTACGAGTCGGCCCTGACCCGGGTCGACTCCCGCACCGGCAGGCTCTACGACGTCTCCGCGCACATGGTGTGGATCGGCGAGCGCACCCGTCAACTGGACGGCGCGCACATCGAGTTCGCCTCCCAGATCCGCAACCCGATCGGCATCAAGCTCGGTCCGACGACGACGGCCGAGGACGCGCTGCAGTACATCGAGCGCCTCGACCCGGACCGCGAGCCCGGCCGGCTCACCTTCATCGTGCGGATGGGCGCGGACAAGGTCCGCGACAAGCTGCCCGAGCTGGTCGAGAAGGTCACCGCGTCCGGCGCGACCGTGGCGTGGATCACCGACCCGATGCACGGCAACACGTACGAGGCGGCCTCCGGTCACAAGACCCGCCGCTTCGACGACGTGCTCGACGAGGTGAAGGGCTTCTTCGAGGTCCACAAGGGCCTCGGCACCCACCCGGGCGGCATCCACGTGGAGCTCACCGGTGACGATGTCACCGAGTGCGTGGGCGGCGGCGACGAGATCTTCGTCGACGACCTCCACCAGCGCTACGAGACGGCCTGCGACCCGCGCCTCAACCGCAGCCAGTCGCTTGACCTGGCCTTCCTCGTCGCCGAGATGTACAGGGACCAGTAACCGGTTCACCTGTTACAGCAGTGTGCCGTGGGGCGGGTATCACATACGATCCCCGCCCCACAGCACTTTTACAGCTCCCGCGTGGCGGGTAAGGTTAGGTTAGCCTCACCGATTATCGGGATGGCACGACGACCTTCGATCCCGCCCGGGAGGTGACCCGCGTGTACGTCTGCAACTGCTTCAGAGTGACCGAGGCACAGGTGGCGAAGCACGCGGAGGACGGTGCCTGCACCCCACGGCAGATAGCGTCGGCCTGCAAGGCGGGCACCGACTGCGGGTCGTGCGTGCGCCGTATCCAGGCCCTGCTGGGCCGGGGCGCCTGCCCGCGCAGCGAGCCGGCCGACCAGGGCGCGCCGATGCTCGCCGGGATGGCCGGACTGGGCGAACTGGAAGACGCCGCCTAGGACCGGACGGGTCTCAGCTGGGCTGCTCGATCTGCTGCGCGATGTAGAGCGCCTCGCCGAGCTGCTCGATCAGCTGGAGCTGCGTGTCGAGGTAGTCGATGTGGTGCTCCTCGTCCTCAAGGATGTCCTCGAAGATGTTGGCCGACGTGATGTCGCCCTTCGTGCGCATCACCTCGATGCCGCGCTTGAGGCGGTCGATCGCCTCGACCTCCACCTGCCGGTCCGCCTGGAACATCTCGGTGACCGTCTGGCCGACACGGACGTGGAACAGCCGCTGGTAGTTCGGCAGACCGTCGAGCATCAGGATGCGCTCGGTGATCTTGTCCGCGTGCTTCATCTCATCGATGGACTCTTCACGCGTGTACTTGGCGAGCTTGGTCCAACCGTTGTTGTCCTGGATGCGGTAGTGCAGCCAGTACTGGTTGATCGCGGTCAGCTCACCGGTGAGCTGCTCGTTCAGGAACTCGAGGACCTCGGGGTCGCCCTGCATCGCAGAGGCTCCTTCCAAAAACGGGGGAACTGGCGGGTCGCGCCGCATGATTGCATCGGCGCGAAGACGTCGTCCAGTAAGTGCATGCTTAGTAGGAGTTGCCCGAATCCGCCCAGAGCCGGTCATGTGCACCGCCCCCGGTCTGTCAGGATGGAGTCATGGGTCAGAGAGGGGTCGAACAGTCCGAGCTTCCGCCGGGCCAGCGGCTCCAGCGCGGCTGGCCCGTCACGCATTACGGACCGGTGCCCAAGTTCCGCCCCGAGCGCTGGGAGTTCAGGGTCTTCGGCGCCACCGCCGACGGCGACAAGCACTGCTGGAACCACGACGAGTTCACGGCCCTGCCCTACGACTCCGTAGTGGCCGACCTGCACTGCGTCACGAAGTTCAGCATGCTCGGCTCGGAATGGGGCGGCGTCCCCGCCCGTACGATCCTGGACACCGCCCCGCCGGCACCCACCGTCACGCACGTCATGGTCTGGGCGGAGTACGGCTTCAGCGCCAACCTCCGGCTGGCCGACTTCGCCGCCGACGGCACCATCTTCGCCACCCACAAGGACGGCGAACTCCTCACCGCGGAACACGGCTTCCCGCTCCGCCTGGTCGTCCCCCACCTGTACGCCTGGAAGGGCCCGAAGTGGGTCCGGGGCGTCGAGTACATGACCGCGGACCGGCGGGGGTTCTGGGAGGAGCGCGGGTACCACAACGTCGGGGACCCCTGGCGGGAGCAGCGGTACTCGTATCAGGAGGGGCCCGGGGAGGGCCCCGAACTCTGATACCTCTCACTCCCCGTGGTGCCGAGGTCGCATTCCGGTAACTGGGGGCGCATTCCGTGCCGGGAGCGCTACTCTGAGTGCCTCGCTTGGCGGGCGAGGTCACGGGCGGACGTAGTTCACCGGGCCCTGCCGCATTCCGCTTGGCGACCATCGGGGGATATCGGTCGGGGGACTACGGTGGGGCTGTTCGGCGAGCGCCATACGTTCATGGGCGGTCTCGGTACCGCGGATCGCGCGGCCCTTGCCGCGCTCGGCGCCCGGCATCCGTACGCGTCGCAGGATCCCCTCATGGCCGAGGGGGAGCGCACCACGTTCGCCGTGGTCGTGCTCAGCGGCTGGTGCACCGTGTGGTCGACGACCGAGCGGGGCGGACGGCTGATCCTGGGGCTGCGCCAGGCCGGTGAGGTCGTCGGCGACATGGCGGCCCTCGACGGCCGGCCGCGCAGCGCCTCGGTGAGCGCGCTCGGCCCGGTCACGGGCCTGGTCGTCACGGCGGAGCGGTTCCGCCGGTTCCTCGCCGAACGGCCGCACGCCAACGCCCTGTTGGTGGGACAGCTCACCGAACGGCTGCGCAGCGCCGACCACGAGCGCCGGGCCCTGGCCTCCATGACCGTGCTGCGGAGACTGTCGGAGCGACTGGTCGAACTCGCCGACCGCACCGGCCGGCCCGAGGGCACGGGCGTCACGATCAGACTGCCCCTCGCCCAGCACGAACTGGCCGCTTCCGTGGGGTCCACGCGCGAGGCCGTGGCCAAGGCGCTGCGACTGCTGCGGGAGCAGGGCCTGGTCCGCACCGGCCCCGGCACCCTGGCCGTCGCCGACCTGGAACCACTCCGGCTGCTCGCGAGCGGGGAGCACCGGGAGCAGGACACCTGACGACACGGAAGTCCCGCGCTGTGTAAACGGCTACAGCGGCGACCCGCCAGGCCCGGGAACATCGCAGGAGTCCGGGGTCGCCGGAACGGCAGGGAGGGGAAAGTCATGGAGGGGGAAGCCGAGTACGGCTTCATCGTGAATCTGGACGCTCAGGGGTCGGGGCTGTTGTCCGACTCGGAGAAACCGGACATGCGGGCCAGACTCTACGAGGTGTCGGGCCGGGCCTTCGAACAGGCCGGCATCCGGGCGCCGCGCCTGTACCAGGAGGACCGAGGGGACGGGATTCTCAGCATCCTGACGTCCACCGTGGCGCCCAAGCGGGTGGTCGGCGAATGGCTGGAGTATCTCCACCAGAACCTGCGCGAGAGCAACGACCGGGCCAGGGTCCCGCTCAGACTCCGCGCCGGCATGCACATCGGTCCGGTCACCGCCGACACTCACGGCCGCTCCGGCCGGGCCGTCGACCTGGCCTGCCGCCTCGGCAACTGCGACACGGCGAAGGCCGTCCTCGAACTGGCCCCGCAGGCCGCCCTGGTCGCGGTGGTCTCCGACCGGTTGTACGAGGAGGTCGTACGGCCCGGCGGGCGCTGGGTGGAGCCGGAGCGGTACGGCCGCCGCGAGGTGCGGCTCAAGGAAGGTCCGCAGACCGCGTGGTTCATGGTCCCGGGGCTTCCGCAGCCGCCGTTGCCGGAACCCGGGAAGCCCGCGGCGGGTACCTCCGGCCCTGCGCCGGCCGCGCCGACGGCGGCTCCCGGGCGCGTGGTCAACAACCACAACCACGGCAGCGGGGAGATCATCAACAGCGAACGGATCGAAACGATCAATATCGGCAGGTCCGCACACCCGGGCGGTGAGCGGTGAACGCGCAGAACCCGGCGCCTCCGGGACCCAACCCGAAACCGAACCCCGGCGGGCAGCCCGCCGGAGCGGGGCCCCAGAACCTCCAGCCGGACCAGCAGCCGAAGGCCGAGCCCGTCGCCGGGTCCGAGCCGGCGCAGGACGTCATCGGGGGCGCGTCCGCCGACCCGCTGGCGGGGGAGGGACTGGGGTCCGGCGCGGCGGCGTCCCGCGTCTACCGGTCGGCCGGCCCGAGCTTCACCTCGCAGGGGTCCAGCACCCTGATCAGCGGCGGTTCCATCGGGGCCGTCAACCTGTTCGGGCAGCAGGGACCACGCCTGCTCGCGGGCCCGGTGCCCCAGGACGAACTGCGCAAGCTGCGCCAGGTCTTCCAGGAGCCCGAGGGATACGGCGAACTCAAGGAGCAACTGCGGTCCCGGCGGCTGCTGTTGCTGTGCGGACAGCCCGGAACCGGCCGGATGTACACGGCGCTGTCCCTGCTGGACGACCTGGCCCGGGGCAAGGTGTCCCGGCTCGACCCCGAGACCGACCTGGACGAGCTGGAGGCCGAACAGATCCACGAGGGGCACGGCTACGTCCTGGAGTCCTCGACCGCCGGACTGCCGGGCGAGGCCGGACTGGACCGGTGGTGCGCCCTGCTCGGTGACCGCGAGGCGTACGCGGTCCTGCTGGCCGTGCCCGAGGTCGGCGACCTGTACTCCCAGGGCGGTCGCTACCACCGCCTCCACACACCGGCCGCCGCCGACGACGTACTGGAGAAGCACCTCGCGAACGAACTGGAGGAGGAGCCCCTGCCGACGCAGGACGCGGCACGGTCGGCCGCGAGCGGCCCGGACGTGACCGCGGCGCTCGGCATCGGTGAACTCCGGCCGCGGGAGGCGGCCCGGCTGGCGGTGCTGGTCGCCAAGTACGCGCGCGGATTCCGTACGCATGCCGAACTCCTCGACGAATGCCGGGAGTTCGCCAAGGCGCAGGCCGCCGAATGGTTCGTGGGGGGCCCGCGGTCCGAGACTCCGCAGCGGCTGCGGGACGCGGCGTACCGGATCGCCGTGGCGGTGCTCGGCGGGGCCTCGCTGAGCGCGGTCGCCGAGGCCGCGGAGATCCTCGCCTGGGAACTGGCCGTCACCGTGGCCCCGGAGTCGACGCCGGGCCGCCCGCTGTTCAGCGACGGCGTCGACGCCCGGCTCGTATCCGCCCGCGCCGTGGCCGAACTCGGCGTGGAACAGGTCGGCGACGAGGACGTTCCGGTGCGCACCGTCCGGTTCCGGGGCGAGTCCCTCGCCGCCGCCGTCCTCATCCACCTCTGGGAGCACCGGCACAACGTGCGCGGTCCCGTGCTGCGCTGGCTGTCCGGGCTGTGCGAGGACAGCCGACCCCAGGTCTGGGTCCGGGCCGCGGTCGCCGCGGGACAGCTGTGCCGGCTCGACTGCTCGCACACCGTGCAGGAACTGGTGCAGCCCATGGGCCAGGCCGACCAGCTCCGCCGACGGGTCTTCGCCGCCAACGTGCTCGACGTGGCCGTGGCCTCCCCGGAGGTCGGCGGCGCGACCCGGGCCCTGGTCGGCGTCTGGGCGCGGGAGGGAGAGGAGAACCTGCGCTGGACGGCCGCCGCGGTGCTCGGCCGGGGCCGCGCCACCGTCACCGTCCGGGACTCGCTCGACCTCCTCGGCTCCATCGGCGTCTGGGAGGACGGGAAGCTCAGAACCGTGGCCTCGGCCCAGATCGCCCACTTCAGCGGCGCGAACTGCGACCCGGCGACCTTCCGGCGGATCCGCCTGTGGCTCTCCGACGAGCGGCGGCCGCAGCAGGACCTCGGCCTGCAGAGCGCGATCTACCTGGCCGGACTCTCCGTGGTCGACCTGTGGAACCAGCACCCGGACCTGGAGGGCTACGGCGACTGGCCGCTGATGCTGGCGCTCGCCGCCGTACGGCCCGAACTCGCCCCGGAACTCGCCGGGTTGCTGTGGACCGCGCTGCAGACCGGCCGGTCCTACGAGGCGGCCGTGGACACGGTGGCGGACTGGCTGCGCGGCTGCGCGGGCCGGGCCTGGGCCCAGCCGCTGGAGCGGTTCCTGCCGCTGCTCGTGCATGGGCCGGACGACCGGCACCGGTTGCTTTCACTGATCAAAGAACTGTCGGAAGACCCCGACAATCCGTTGGACGACCAGCAGGTCCGCCGCATGTGGGAGGCGGTCCAGGGAGCGGGAACAGCATGAGCAACAACACGTGGGGCCAACAGCCTTGGCAGCCCCAGAACCCTCAGGGGGAGTTCGTCCTTCCGCACAACATCAGAGGGCCCTTCGTCACGGAGTTCACCCCGACGGGCCCCTACCGGCACCGCAGCAGCCAGGTCGCCTCGGTGCTCTTCTACCGCAACGGCGGACACAGCGTCGTCACGGTCCGCGGCGCCGAGCACCACAACAAACCGCTGATGGGCAAGCCGACTTCGGTCTGCTGGGTCGCCCGCGGCCAGCACCAGGTCTCCTTCCAGCTGGAACTTCCCACCTACGGGGACCGGTCCCGCTTCAAGGCGGGCGCCGACGTCAACTGGGAGGTGCACGACTTCCATCTGGCCGCCGAGAAGCGGGTGGTGGACGTGGAGCGGATGCTCCGCCCGCCGCTGGAGGCCCGGCTGCGCGGGATCAGCAGGCGGCACAACCTGGACTCCGCGCAGCAGGCGGACGAGGCGATCCAGGACGAGCTGGCGAGCGGCCGCTGGAACGACTTCGGGGCCGAACTGGGCCTGGCCACCCAGGTGTTCATCCGCATCGACCTGGGCCAGGCCGCCTCCGACCACCACGCCACCATGGTGGCGGTGCAGTCGGACAGCGAGGTCCAGAAGGCCGTGGACGCCGCCCACAACGCGCGGATCGAGGCCAACATGGAGTCCGCCCGGGGGCTGATCGCCGCCGGCGAGGCCGAACAGTACGCCCACGTACTGGCCCAGGACCCGTCCCGGGCGCAGGACATCCTGGGCGCGCTCCAGGTACAGGCCCGGGAGCAGCGGCAGGGCGCCCTGGACTACCTCACCAACCTGATCAACCAGGGCGTCGTGCAGCGCCACCAGATCGACGACCAGGTGCAGGCGCTCATCGACTTCAGCCGCACGGCCGCCCACGGTGTCTTCCAGAACGGACTGCCGCCCGCCCCGACCGCGCTGCCCGTTCCGCCGACGCCCCTCGCGCCGTCGATGCCTCCGGCGCCGCTGATGCCGCCGCCGGCCGTGACGGGCGCCCTGCCGGTGCCGCCCGCCGCGCCGAAGCCGTACGCCGACGAGCCGCAGGACGCCGCGCCGGACACCGGCAAGGACGAATCCGGCGGCCGGCCGTGAACTCCCCGGAGCCCGTGGTGCCGGACTCCGACACCGACGCCCGGTACGTCGCCGAACGGCTGCTGCTCACCGTACGGGAGGACCTGGGAAGGGCGGACGTGAAGGCGTCCGTGCTGCTCTCCGGTGCCCTGGCGGTGCCCGCGCTGCTGATCGGCGGCGGCCGGGCGCCGGCCGGCGTCTCCGGCACCGGCCAGGTGCTGCTCGCGGGCGCCGCCCTGCTGTGGGCGGCCGGCACCCTCCTGCTGCTCGGGGTGATCCTCCCGCGCACCTGGACGGTACGCAGGACACTGGGCCCGACGTTCTACGCCGACGCGGTCGAGGCCCGGGACGACCCCGAAGCACTGCTGCGCGGTGTCACGGAGGCCGGCCGGGATCCGGTGCGCTGGCTGCTCACGCAGTTCCAGGACGTCAGCGTGATCCTCGCGGCGAAGTACCGCTTCCTGCGAGGGGCGTTGGCGCTGTTGGGGGCGGGGCTCGTGCTGGGGGCGTACGCGCTGGGTACCGGCTGATCCCGGTCCCGGCGTCAGCCGTCCCGCAGCTTCTTCAGCCGCTCCACATCCGCCGCGTGCCCCTCCTTGCCGCCGGGCGTCTCGATGATCAGCGGTACCCCCGCGGTCGCCGGGTGGGTCATCAGGGCGCGGAACGGGTCCTCGCCGATGTGGCCGGAGCCGATGTTCTCGTGGCGGTCCTTGTGGGCGCCGACGACGTCCTTGGAGTCGTTGGCGTGGATCAGTTTCAGCCGTCCCTCGCCGACCGTGTCCACCAGCAGGTCGAGGGTCTGGTGCATGCCGCTCGGGCCCGTCAGGTCGTGCCCGGCGGCGAAGATGTGGCACGTGTCCAGGCAGACGCCCAGCTTCGGATGGGCGTCCAGCGCCTCGAAGTACGGCCCGAAGTCCCAGGTCCGGGAACACAGGGAAGCGCCCTGGCCGGCCGTCGACTCCAGGAGCAGGAACGGGTCGTCGTCGTGGGTCAGCTCGTCCAGCAGCGGCAGCAGATGCTCCCGCACCTGGGCCAGCGCCACGGCCCGCTCCCGGCCGCCCGTCGCGCTCCCGGTGTGCACGACGACACCGAGCGCGCCGATCTCCCGGCCGCGCCGCAGCGAGTGCCGCAGGGATTCCACCGACTTCTCGGCCGTCGCCTCGGTGTGCGAGCCGAAGTTGATCAGGTACGGGGCGTGCACGTACGCCGGGATCGACTCGGTCTCGCAGGCCGCGCGGAACTCCTCGTCCTGGCGCGGGTTCCCGACCGGCGTGGCCCAGCCTCGCGGGTTGGCGACGAAGACCTGCACGGTCTCGGCGGCCAGCTCACGGGCGTAGGACAGGCCCACGGAGTGGAGGCCGCCGGCTACGGGCACATGGCCGCCGACGGGGTTGCGGGAAGGGAACCGAGAGGCGGGGGAGGGGGGCTTGCTGCTCACCCGTCCAGGGTGTCACGCGCGCGTGCCGCCCCCGTCACCGGATGGTGATCGTGATCGTCGACCCCTTGGCGGCCTGCTCGCCCGCGTCCACGGACTGGCCCTTCACGGTGTCGCCGAACAGGCCGAGCAGGCCCCGGTCCTCCTTGACCTTGAAGCCGGACTGCTCAAGAAGCTTCGTCGCGGCGTCGACGCTCGCGCCGACCACGCTCGGGACCTCGACCATCTCAGGGCCCTTGGACAGCGTCAGCGTCACCGTGTCGCCGTCGGCGGCCTGACTGTCGCCGGCCGGGGTCTGCTGGGCGACCTGGCCCGCGTCGTACTCCGAGGTGACCTCGGTGGCGGACACCGTCACCTTGAGGCCGGCCTCCTGGAGGTCGGACTTCGCTTCGTCCAGGTTCTCGCCGGTGACGTCGGGCACGTCGATCGCGCTGCCCTTGCTGACGGTCAGGGCTATTGCCGAGCCGGCGTGGCGCTTGGTGCCCGCCTCCGGGTCCGTGCTGATCACGAAGCCCTTGGGGACGTCGTCGCTGAACTCCTTGGTGACCATGCCGGCCGCGAGCCCGTCCGTCTTCAGCAGGGTCTGGGCCTTGTCCAGGCTGTAGCCCGTCAGGTCGGGCACCTTCACGGTCTCCGGGCCGTCCGAGATGGTCAGGGCCACCGAGTCGTTGTCCCGGATGCGGGCGCCGGACACCGGGTCGGTGCTGATGACGGTGCCGCGCTTCACGGTGTCGCTGTACGTGTGGTCGACCTTCTTGACGTCGAGACCGGCGCCCTTCAGCCGCTCCCTCGCCTGCGCCTCGGTCTTCGCCAGCAGCGGCGGGACCTTGGTGAACTGGCCGGAGTTGATGTACCAGACGCCCGCCCCGACCCCGAGGATCAGCAGCAGGGCGGCGACGATCGCCAGCAGCCCGCGCCGGGGCCGCCGCGCGGAGCGCCGCTGGGGCGGCATGGGCGGCCCGCTCTCGAACCGGCTGGTCCGGTTGAACGGGTCACCGGGCTCGTCGTCCTCGTTGACGGGCAGCGGACGCGGCACGGTCAGCGAGCGCGGGATCACACTCGTACGGTTCTCGGCGTTGGGATGCTCCGAGGCCAGCGCCTGCGGCGGCACCGCGTCCAACTGCCCGGCGCTCAGCCCCGACCGCGCCTCGCGGACCAGACCGAACAGCGCGACCGCGTCGTAGGGCCGCAGGTCCGGGGTTCGCGCGGTGGCGGTGGCGACCAGCTCGTCCAGCTCGTACGCCAGCCCCGGCACGAGCGCCGAGGGCGGCGGGACGTCCTCGTGCAGATGCTTGTAGAGCACGATCGCGGCGGAGTCCCCGTCGTGCGGCTTCTGGCCGGTGAGCATCTCGTACAGGACGACACCGCACGCGTACACGTCGACCCGGGGGTCGGCGGTGGTGCCCTCGATCTGCTCCGGCGCGAGGTACGACACCGTGCCGAGCACGGACCCCGTGGTGCTGGTGACCGTGTCCACGGACCTGACCAGCCCGAAGTCGGCGACCTTGACCCGGCCGTCGTCCCCTATGAGCACGTTCTCCGGCTTCATGTCCCGGTGCACGAACCCGGCCCGGTGCGCGGCGCCGAGCGCGGCCAGCACCGGCTCCAGGATGTCCAGCGCGGCCCGAGGCTGCAGCGCCCCGCGCTCGCGCAGCACGTCCCGCAGGGTGCAGCCGGCGACGTACTCCATGGCCAGATAAACGTACGACCGGTCGGCGCCCTGGTCGAAGACCTGCACCACGTTCGGATGCGCCAGCCGCGCCACGGACTTGGCCTCGCGGATGAACCGGTCGACGAAGTGGGCGTCGGCCGCCAGCGTCGGGTGCATCACCTTGAGCGCGAGAACCCGGTCCAGGCGGGTGTCCACGGCCCGGTAGACCGTGGCCATCCCGCCGACGGCGATCCGCGCGTCGACGCGATACCGGCCGTCGAGCAGCTGCCCGACGAGAGGGTCATGAAGGGTCGTATCCACGCAGGTGAGTGTACGAGCCGACGCTGACAGCACCGCCTTTTCGGCCAGTATCGGGGCGGTACTGCAGCCGAGCTGTGACGGATACCTCATGGTGGAACGGGTGTCCGAGGCCGATCTGCGCGGCTTGGCGGGTGGTGCGTGCGTGGGAGATCAGAAGGCGGGGCGTTCCGGGTCCAGGCGGGCCACGCCGGTTGTCGGGGAGGACGCCTCGGCGAAGTGCCTACGGGGGATACGCCCCGCCAGCCGGGCCAGCCGCCCCGCCTCCACGGCGCCGCGCATCGCGGACGCCATCAGTACCGGTTCCTGCGCCCGCGTCACCGCTGAGGCAAGCATCACACCCGCGCACCCCAGCTCCATCGCGAACGCGGCGTCGGACGCCGTACCGGCCCCCGCGTCCAGGATCACCGGCACGCGCGCGTGCTCGGTGATCAGCTGGAAGTTGTGCGGGTTGCGGATACCGAGTCCGGAACCGATCGGCGACCCGAGCGGCATGATCGCCGCACACCCGACGTCCTCCAGCTTCCGCGCCAGCACGGGATCGTCGTTCGTGTACGGCAACACCGTGAAGCCGTCGTCGACCAGGGTCTCGGCGGCGTCGAGGAGTTCGATCGGGTCGGGCAGCAACGTGCGCTCGTCCGCGATCACTTCAAGTTTGACCAGTGCCGTCCCCAGTGCTTCTCGCGCCAGCCGGGCCGTCAGCACGGCCTCGCCCGCCGTGAAGCAGCCCGCCGTGTTGGGCAGCACCCGGATGCCCAGCCGTTCCAGGACGGACAGCACCGAGCCGTGCACGGAAGCGTCCACGCGCCGCATCGCGACCGTTGTGAGCTCTGTACCGGAGGCCACCAGCGCGCGCTCCAGGACGTCGAGGCTGGGCGCACCGCCGGTGCCCATGATCAGCCGGGACGTGAAGGACGTACCACCGAGGACGAAGGGGTCGTCGGCCATGGGTCAGCCTCCTTGGACGGCGGTGAGGACCTCGACGCGGTCTCCCTCGGAGAGGGGCGTCGACGGCCACTCCGCGCGCGGGACGACGGTTTCGTTGAGGGCGGCGGCCACACCGGAGGGGGCCGGGGTGAGGGACCGGACGAGCACGTCGAGGGGCGTGCCGGGAGCGATCTCCTGGTGATCGCCGTTGACGGAGATGTTCATGCGGGCTGCTCCACGAGTTCCGTGCGGGCGAACCGCTTCGGGGTGAACGGGCGTGCCTCGTCCGGGAGTTCACCGGTGGCCAGGGCGTGTGCCAGGGCGTCGCCGGTGACCGGGGTGAGCAGCACGCCATTGCGGTAGTGCCCGGTGGCCAGCAGCAGTCCCGGCAGTGCGGTCGGGCCGAGCAGCGGCGCGTTGTCGGGGGAGCCGGGGCGCAGTCCGGCCCGGGTCTCGGTGAGCGGCAGTTCGGTGATCCCGGGGACCAACTCGTGGGCGTCGCGCAGCAGTTCGTAGACACCGCCGGCTGTCACGGTCGTATCCCAGCCCAGTTCCTCGCTGGTCGCGCCGACGACCAGCTCGCCGTTCTCGCGCGGCACCAGATAGACCTGGCTGCCGCGCACCACGGCCCGTACGGTCCGGCTCAGGAACGGCGCGTACCGCTCCGGCACCGTCAGCCGCAGCACCTGCCCCTTCACGGGCCGTACGGGCGGCAGCACGTCCTCCGGGACCCCCGTCAGCCGCCCGCTGAGGCTGCCGCCCGCGAGGACCACCTGGCCCGCACCCAGCGCCTCGCCCTCGCGCGTGACGACCCCCGTGGCGCGGTCCCGCTCGACCGTGAGCCGCTCGGCCCACGTCCGGTGGAACACGACCCCGGCGCGCTCGCAGGCCGCCACCAGCGCGTGCGCCAGCCGCCGCGGGTCGACCTGATGGTCCCCGTCGACCCTGAGCCCGCCGCGCACGCCCGGCGCGAGCATCGGCTCCAGGCGCCGGCACTCGCGCCCCGACAGCCACTCGGAGTCCAGGCCCGACCGGTGCTGCAGGGCGTGCAGTTCGCGCAGATGGGCGCGGTCGTCGGCGTCCAGGGCGACGGCGAGCGTGCCGCAGCGGCGGTAGCCGAGGCCGAGGCCGGTGAGGTCGGTCAGCTCGGCCGCGAAGTCCGGGTAGCGCTGCGCCGAGGCGAGGTTCAGGGCGAGCAGGGTCTGTTCGCCGTAGTGCAGTTCGGTGACGGCGGCCAGCATCCCGGCGGCCACCTGGGCGGCCCCGCCACCCGGCTCGGGGTCCACGACGGCCGTGGCGAACCCGCGTTGCGCCGCGCGCCAGGCCGTGACCAGGCCGATGATCCCGCCCCCGACGACGAGGACGTCTGACGTACGTGTAGGCATGGGCGTCCAGCCCCTCCCTTCGCCGGCATGACCCGGATCAGGTTCGTACGGTCGGAGGCCGCCAGCCTCCCTCTCAGCCCGGTGCGTCCGGACTCCCGCGAGTGCTTTACTCGGCCACCCTAGCCCGTGCCCCGTGTGTCAGTAAGGGAGCCTTCGTCCATGGCCCGCTCGCTCGACGGTCTCGTCCTCGCCCCGGTCGTGGACCAGGCCCCAGGTCAGGTCGGCACCCGCACCCGGTTCGCGTACCACGAGGAGGACGGCCGGATCTGGGCCGAGTACGCGGGCGGTGACGTCGTACGCGGGCGTCTCGTCGGCACGCGCGCGGGGGACCGACTCGACTTCCGGTACGTGCAGTTGGGGACGGACGGGACGACGTCATCCGGGCACTGCGTGTCCGATGTGGTCGAGTTGCCCGACGGCCGCATCCGCCTCGATGAGACCTGGGAGTGGGAGTCCCGGGCGGGAAACGGGACCAGCGCTGTGGAACAGGTCACCTGACGCGCCCACTGCCTGACAAATTGTCAGGTGTCTATGGTGATCGAGTGAGCGAGCAGACGCGGGACCAGGGCACGGTGGCAGGGCGGCGCGTGGTCGTCGTCGGCGCGGGCATGGCCGGGGTGCAGACCGCGGTCGCCCTGCGGGAACAGGGCTTCACCGGCACCGTCACGCTGATCGGCGCGGAACCCCATCAGCCGTACGACCGGCCCCCGCTGTCCAAGGCCGTGCTGCTCGGCAAGGCCGAGGGCTCCGCCTTCGACGTCGACTTCGAGGCGCTCGGCATCGAAGTGCAGCTCGGGCGCGAGGTGGTGGGCGTGCGCCCCGCCGACCACGAACTGGACACCGCCGAGGGCCCGGTGCCCTACGACGTCCTCGTCCTCGCGACCGGTGCCGAACCGATCCGGCTGCCGGGCGCCGACGGCATCCCCGGTGTGCATCTGCTGCGCACCCTGGACGACGCCGAGCGGCTGCGGCCGGTGCTCGCTCGGCAGCACGACATCGTGGTCGTCGGCGCGGGCTGGATCGGCGCCGAGTTCGCCACGGCCGCACGCGAGGCGGGCTGCGCGGTGACCGTCGTAGAGGCCGCCGACCGGCCGCTCGCGGGCGCGCTGCCCGCCGAGGTGGCCGCGCCGATGGCCGCCTGGTACGCCGCCGCCGGAGCCTCGCTGCGGACGCACGCACGCGTGGCGCACGTCGAGCCCGGCGTGGTGGTCCTCGACGACGGCTCACGGCTGCCCGCGGGCGCCGTCGTGGTCGGCATCGGCGCCCGCCCCGCCACCGCCTGGCTGACGGGCTCCGGCATCGAACTGGGCGCGCACCGAGAGGTCCTCGCCGACGACGGGCTGCGCACCTCGGTGCCGGACGTGTACGCGGTCGGCGACTGCGCCTCCTTCCCTTCGCGGAGGTACGGCGAGCGACTTCTGGTCCACCACTGGGACAACGCCCTCCAGGGGCCGCGCACGGTCGCCGCGAACATCGTCGGGGAGAGCCCGGCGGTGTACGACCCGGTGCCGTACTTCTGGTCGGAGCAGTTCGGCCGTTTCGTCCAGTACGCCGGCCACCACGCGTCCGCCGACACCACCCTGTGGCGCGGCGACCCGGCCACCCCGGCGTGGAGCGTCTGCTGGCTGCACGGGGACCGTCTGGTGGCCCTCCTGGCGGTCGGCCGCCCCCGTGACCTGGCCCAGGGCCGCCGTCTGATCGAGTCGGCGACCCTCATGAATCCCGAGCTGCTGACGGATGCTTCTCTCCCGATGAAGGCGGCTATCGCCTAGTTCGTCCCCCCGGGTCGGACCGGCCCGACTTCCGACTGTCAGTCCGGGATGGCACGCTGTTTACGTGACCGAGATTGACGCAAAGATCGATGCTCTCGTCCCCGCCTGGCTCACGCTGCCCGACATCGCAGAGGTGCTCGATGTCGAGGTGACACGCGTGCGACAGCTGGTCAAGGACGGCCAAGTCATCGCCGTACGCCGTGGTGAGAACCGCGCGCTGCACGTCCCCGCCGCCTTCATCGACGGGGCCGAGCAGAAGGTCGTCAAGGGCCTCACCGGGACCCTGACGCTCCTGCGGGACGACGGCTTCTCCGACGAAGAGATGCTGGAATGGCTCTTCACCCCCGACCCCAGCCTGCCCGGCACCCCCGCGCAGGCCCTGAGCGAGAATCGCGGCACGGAGGTGAAGCGCCGCGCCCAGGCGCTCGCCGTCTGACCCGCACGACCGAAGGGTGTACGGGCCGCGGCGACGCTCGGCCGCGGCCCGCACACGACACCACCACGCACTGACAACGGGGGACACACGCATGCCCGACACCGCCGCCGTCACCGCGCGCGCAGCGCTCGCCGACGCCCGGGTCTACCTCTGCACGGACGCCCGCAGACGCCAGGGTGACCTCGCGGAGTTCCTGGACGCGGTCCTGGCCGCCGGGGTCGACATCGTGCAGCTGCGCGACAAGGGCATGGAGGCCGCCGAGGAGCTGGAGCACCTCCAGGTGTTCGCCGACGCCTGCGCCCGGCACGGGAAGCTCCTCGCGGTCAACGACCGCGCGGACGTCGCCCACGCCGCCCGTGCCGACGTACTGCACCTGGGCCAGGGCGACCTCCCGGTCCCCGCGGCCCGCGCAATCCTCGGCGAGGACGTCCTGATCGGCCGCTCCACGCACGCCGAGCGGGAGGCCGCCGCGGCCGCCGTCCAGGAGGGCGTGGACTACTTCTGCACCGGTCCGTGCTGGCCCACCCCCACCAAGCCCGGCCGCCACGCCCCCGGCCTCGACCTGGTCCGGTACACGGCCGCCCTGGGCACCGACCGCCCCTGGTTCGCCATCGGCGGCATCGACCTCGGCACCCTCGACGAGGTGCTCGAAGCGGGCGCCCGCCGCGTCGTCGTCGTACGGGCGATCACCGAGGCCGACGACCCCGGCGCGGCCGCGGCGGAGTTCGCGAAGCGGCTGCGGCAGGCCTGACCGTCCCACGGCCAGGGCCTCGCTGTCCGATGGGTGGACAACAAGGCGACAAAGCAGGCAAATTTCCGGTTCCGGTTGGGTGACCGCCGCCCCCTGACTAACCTGCGGGTATGGCCTTCGGAACCGCATCCACCAGGACTGATCGCGCACGCACCGTGCGCGACATGCTCGCGACCGGCAAAGGGACGTATTCGTTCGAGTTCTCCGCGCCGAAGACCCCCAAGGGGGAGCGGAACCTGTGGAGCGCGCTGCGGAGGGTCGAGGCGGTCGCCCCCGACTTCGTCTCCGTGACCTACGGCGCCGGCGGCTCGACCCGCGCGGGCACCGTCAAGGAGACCGAGCAGATCGTCGCCGACACCACGCTCACCCCGGTCGCGCACCTCACCGCGGTCAACCACTCCATCGCCGAACTGCGCAACATCATCGGCCAGTACGCCGACGCCGGTATCCGCAACATCCTCGCCGTGCGCGGCGACCCGCCCGGCGACCCCATGGCCGACTGGGTGGCGCACCCGCAGGGGCTGACGTACGCGGCCGAACTGGTGCGGCTCATCAAGGAGTCGGGCGATTTCTGCGTCGGCGTCGCCGCCTTCCCGGAGATGCACCCGCGCTCCCCGGACTGGGACACGGACGTCGCCCACTTCGTCGACAAGTGCCGGGCCGGCGCCGACTACGCGATCACCCAGATGTTCTTCGAACCCGAGTCGTATCTGCGGCTGCGCGACCGCGTCGAGGCCGCGGGCTGCGCGACCCCGGTCATCCCCGAGGTCATGCCGGTGACCAGCGTGCGGATGCTGGAGCGGTTGCCGCAGCTCAGCAACGCCGACATCCCGGCCGCTCTGAAAGAGCGAATCCTCACAGCCAAAGACGATCCGGCCGCTGTACGCTCGATCGGAATCGAGTTCGCCACCGAGTTCTGCGCCCGGCTGCTGGCCGAGGGAGTCCCCGGACTTCACTTCATCACGCTCAACAGCTCCACGGCGTCACTCGAAATCTACGAGAACTTGGGCCTGCACCACTCACCGCGGGCCTAGACCGGCCGCCCGGACATACGACACACTGCGTAGCGGCCACTGGGAGAGGGGCGTACATGGGCTGGACGGTCCTCTACATCGCGTTCGGCATCGTCGCACTGTGGTTGCTCGGTGAGGTGCTGCTGCAGTACAAGGCACGCCTTCGCTGGCGGCTGCTCGCTTTCGTCGGCTTCCTGGGCGTCGTCCTGGGTGTGCTGATTCCCTCCGTCGTCGTGATCGGCCTGGGCGCCGTGGCCTTCGCCGTAGGCCAGACCTACGTCACGCTGTCGTTCCGCCGCGGCTTCGAAGCCGGCTGGGCGGTCTCCGGCCGACCGGGCGCGGGCGGCACCAAGCGCCGCCGCGGCGAGCCGGACGAGCAGGACCCGAACTTGGACGCCTCCGGCCCCGAAGGGGCAGAGGGCGGCTTCCAGGAGTACGGCCAGAACAAGGCCGCCTTCGGCCAGGACGACGACTACGACCGCGACGACGTGTTCACCCCGAACCGCCCCGTCGACCCCACGGCCGCGGAGAGCACGGCCATCTACGAGCCGCAGCCCCTCCCGGACGACACCGGCTCCTACGGTGTGTACAGCGCCAACGCGTACGCCAACGCCACGGACCCCGCCTACGAGGGCGCGGACCAGGCGTACGCCACCGCCGGCCAGACCCAGGACCAGGCCTACGCGGCGGCGGCCCAGGGCGCCGACCAGCAGCAGTACGGATACGACAACTACTCGGGCTACGACCAGCAGCAGTACGGCTACGACACGACCGGCCAGCAGCAGTACGCGGCCTACTCCGACCCGTACATCGGCACGCAGACCTACGGCGGCACCGGCTACGACACGGGCTACGACGGTCAGCAGCAGTACCCCCAACAGGGCTACACACAGGACCAGTACGGCAACGGCGGCTACGGCGGCGAGACCCCGGCCGGCGGGGTGTGGGTCCCGCAGCAGCGCAACGACGAGACCTACGGCGGCGAGCTCCCGGCGGAGCAGCAGTACCCCTACCAGGGCGACGGCCAGCAGCAACAGCCGCAGCAACAGCCGCAGTCGGGCGCCGGCTACGACGAGCAGTACCGTTTCTGAAGCCTCCTGAGACCCGACTACTGAGACTCGCCTACCGGGACCCTCTGAACTGCGGGCCCTCCACGATCAGTCCGGCGACCAGCGCCCCCGACATACCGGCGTGCGGAAGCCCGCCGCCGGGGTGGGACCAGCCGCCGACCCGGTAGAGCCCGGGCACGCGCGTGGTGTTCGCCGGGTGCAGGAAACGGCCCTGCCCGGCGGCGAGCGAGGGGGCGGGCACGGCTCCGAGACGGGCGCCCGTCTCGCCCTCCGTGTGCTCCGGGGTGCGCACCTCGTGCCACAACAGGCGCTCCCGCAGCCCGGGTACGGCACGTCCGGCGGCTTCGAGGAGGAAGTCCGTGTACCGCCGGACCGTGCCCTCGTCCGTCCAGCCGGCCTCGCTCGGCAGCACGGCGGACACCACGGCGGACTCGTGCGCACCGTCCGGGCGGAGCGCGGGGTCGTCGGGGCGCAGCACCGTCACCGTGGGACAGCGGGGCTCGTCGCCGCCCGGGGAGGCCAGGAAGTCCAACTCGGCCTCGCGGTCCGGGGCATGGACCACTGTCCGGTGAACGGCCCCGTCCTCACGCGGGCCGCGCAAGGCCAGCAGGAGCGTGAACCGCACGGGTCCGGGTGAGTCCGGGTCGGCCCGCACATCGCTGTCCCCGTCCAGCGGACGCTCCGTCAGGGCCCTCAGCCGCTCTGGGTCCACGTCCGCGACGACATGGTCCGCGTCGGCCACCGTCCCGTCGGCAAGCTCCACCCCGGCCGCGCGCCCGTCCTTCTCCAGGACCCGCGTGACCTCGGCCCCGAAGACGAACTCGACCCTCCTCGCCACGCACCGCTCGTACACCGCGCGCGCCAACTCCCGCATGCCGCCCCGCACATACCAGGTGCCGAAGGCGTGCTCCATGTACGGCAGCACGGCCGCGCTCGCCGGAGCGGTGCGGGGATCGAGGCCGTACGCGAGCGCGTGGCTCTCCAGGAGGGCGGTCAGGCGCTCGTCGCGCAGCTCCCAGGCGCCGATCTCGGCGAGTGTGCCCGCCCGCCGGGTGCGCAGCAGTTTCTTGTGCGGGACCGCCGGATACGGCTCCTGGTCGGCCAGCACCGGCCAGTTGGGCCACAGCGGCTCCTCCAGGAGGGGCCTGCGGGTGCGGTCCCAGGCCTCGCGGGCCCGGATCAGGAAGTCGCCCCAGCGCTGGCCCGCGCCGCCGCCCAGTGCTTCGTCCAGGGCCGTGACGACGCCCGCGCGGGAGGCGTTCGGCAACGACACCGCCGTGCCGTCCGCGAAGACGTGCCGGGACGACGGGTCGACCTGGACCAGCTCGACCAGGTCCTCCAGCGGCTCCTTGCCGGTCTTGATGAACAGGTCGCGGTGGACAGCGGGCACGGGCAGCAGCCCGGGGCCGGTGTCGAAGGAGAAACCGTCCCGCTCGAAGCGGCGCACCGCACCGCCGTACGTCTCCGTACGCTCGTACACCGCCACCCGGTGGCCCGCGACGGCCAGCCGGGCAGCGGCCGCCATCGCGCCCATGCCTGCGCCGATCACCGCAATCCGTGCCATGCCCGCGACTTTATCGGCCGCCACTGACTGTCCGGCCACGGGCTGTCACCACGGTGGCGGGTCCGGTGGCCGGCCGGGCGGGTGTCCCACCTGCGCGGCGAGGCGTTTCTCCTCCCGGCGCTGGGCCCGGCGGCGCAGGAACCGCCGGATCCGCGAGACCAGGAAGAACAGGACCGTGAGTCCGGCCACCAGCAGCACGGCCGCGATGATCGCCGCCGCCTGGGGATGGAACATCGCGAACGAGACGATTCCGCCGACCCCGAGATCCTCCGCGAAGCTCATGATCACGTTGCTGAACGGCTCGGGCGAGGTGTTGATCGCCATCCGCGTCCCGGCCTTGACGGTATGGCTGGCCAGCGCCGACGAACCGCCGATCAGTCCCGCCGCCACGTCGTTCAGCGAACCGCTGTGCCCCGCGAGCACCGCCCCGACCCACGCCCCGGCGGCCGGCCGGATCACCGTGTGCACGGAGTCCCACAGGGAGTCGACGTAGGGGATCTTGTCGGCGACCGCCTCGCACAGGAACAGGACGCCCGCTGTGACGAGGACCTCAGGGCGTTGCAGCGACTCGGGGACCGCGTCGGTCACTCCGGTCGCGCCGAAGATCCCGAGCAGCAGCACCACCGCGTACGCGTTGATGCCGCTGGCCCAGCCGCTGGTGAAGACCAGGGGGAGTACGGACACGGAGGCGATAGTAACTACTCGGCAACATGGCGTCCTGGGCCTGAGTGCGTACGGCTGAGTATCCGTACCTAGAGGGTGAGATGAGTACGCGCGCGGATGGGGTGCGACCTGCGCGAACGAGAGAGTGGAGCCACGGAAAGGGGCGCGGCTCCGGTACCGCCGACACGGGGCGGCGGAACGGGGCCCGCGCCCTTGGCCGCTCCTTCCGCCGAACC
>NZ_JBHXME010000155.1:0-25694 GCF_042721125.1 Streptomyces sp. NPDC058469 | reverse complement strand
GCCCTTGAGGGTCTCGGCCGCGGCGTCGGAGGTGTCGGGCTGGGTCACGGCTTGAGGAAGCCCGCCGCGGACAGCACCTTCTGGCCCTCGGTGGACTGCACGAGCGCGATGAACGCCTTGGCGGCGACGGCGTTGGGCGCGTTCTTGAGGAGGACGATCGGGTAGTCGTTGATGGCGTTGGCCGACTCGGGGAACTCCACGCCCTGCACCTTGCTGCCGGCGGCGTGCACATCGGTCTTGTAGACGACCGCCGCGTCGGCCTCCTTCAGCTCCACCTTCGTCAGAGCGCTCTTCACGTCCGCCTCGTACGACACCGGGGTGAGCTTCAACTTGCTTGCCGTCAGCGCCTTTTGGGCCGCCGCGCCGCACGGCACCGTCTTGTCGCAGAGCACGACCTTGAGGCTGGACTTGGTGAGGTCCTTCAGGGAGGCCACCTTGTCGGGGTTGCCCGGCAGGGTGGCGATCTCCAGCTGGTTGCGGACGAAGGTGGCCGGCGTGCCGACCGCGTCCTTCTTGTCCGTCACGATCGCCATGGTCTTGGGGCTCGCGGCGGCGAACACGTCGGCGGGGGCGCCGCCGGTGATGCTCGCGGCGAGGGTGTCGCTGCCGCCGAAGTTGAAGGTGACCTTGGTGCCCGGGTTCGCCTTCTCGAACTCCTTGCCCAGGGTCGTGAACGACTCCTGGAGCGAGGCGGCGGCGAAGACGGTGACGGTGCCGGACATCTTCGGGGACGCGGACGCCGAGGTGTCGGACTTCGAGGAGGACGAGTCGTCGCTGGAGGAGCAGGCGCTCAGGGCCAGCAGCGCGGCGGCTCCCGCACCGGCCACCTGCAGGGTCCGGCGGGTCCGACGCGCGGAACGGGTCATCACGGTTCTACTCCTCTGATTCTGCCGATAAGGGATCGTCGCGCCCTTGCCCGGCCGCAACGGCCGTGCCGCAACGATACTGCCGCATATGCAAGGCGTAAGTCTCCTGTCGCATCGCATGAGCTGCACTATCCGCTTGCTTGATGCGCATGTGCGTTTGTACGGGACTGCTGTCCGGGTACCACATTCCGGGAGGTGATGGCTCGTGACGCTCGCGCAGCTCGACCTGACCGGGGACCTGGCCCGCCCCGCCCGGCTGACCGTGCCCGACCTGCTCGGCTGGCCGCTGCACCATGTGCGGGTCAGCTTCGAGTGCGCCACGAGCGGTACCCAGGTGCACCGCTTCGCGGGACCTCGTCTCTACGACGTCCTGTCCTCGGCCGGCCCCGGCTTCGACCCCGTGCGCCGCAAGGACCGGCTGCGCTTCCTGATCGCGGTCAGCGGTGTGGACGGGCACCACGCGCTGCTGTCCTGGGCCGAGATCGACCCCGACTTCGCTCATGCCCCTGTTCTGCTCGCTGTCAGCATCGACGACACCCCGTTGGACCGTGCCGGACCGCAACTGGTGCTTCCGCAGGACCGTTGCGGGGCCCGGCACATCAGTGGGATCAGGGCGATACGGGCGGACGGGGGATACGGGGCGAGTTGGCCAGTGCCAGCCACACCCGGTCGCGGGTCAGCGGAAGTTCGGTGAAGCGCACGCCCGTCGCGTCCCGCAGCGCGTTGGCGAAGGCGGGCGCGACCGGGTTGAAGGGGCTCTCGCTCATCGACTTGGCGCCCAACGGCCCGATGGCGTCCGTCGTTTCCATGAAGTGCACCTCGGTGCGCGGTACGTCCGCGTACTGGGGGAGCCGGTAACGCCGGAAGGCAGCCGTCTCCACCGCGCCCCGCTCATCGATCCGGACGTTCTCGAAGAGGGTCGCGCCGAGCGCCTGGGCCACCCCGCCCTCGACCTGCCCCCGGCACTGCATCGGGTTCATCACCTTGCCCGCGTCGGCGGCGTGGACGCTGCGCAGGATACGGATCTCGCCGGTGCCGGGATCGACGGCGACCCTGAACCACTGCGCGTTGAAGGCCACCGAGCGGGGCGTCCCGCCGAAGTGCCCGTCGGCGGTGAACTCGACCCCGACCGCCGCACCCGCCGCGTGCAGCTCCTTCAGGGTGAGACGGCCGCCCGGGTGCAGTACGGCTTCCTCTGCCAACGTGCAGTCGGCGCGCGGGAGTTGGAGATGGGCGGCGGCGAAGTCGAGCAGGTGGTCGGCGAGGGCGCGGGAGGCGCGCAGGGTGGCCTTGCCCGCCACCACCGTGCCCGTGGAGGCGAAGGCGCCCGTGTCGTGCCGTACGACGTCCGTGTCGGACTGGCGGACGGTGATGCGGTCGACGGTGGTGGCGAGTTCACCGGCCGCGATCTGGCGGTGCACGGTCGTCGTGCCGTTGCCGAACTCGGCTGTGCCTACGGCGAGATCGAAGCCGCCGTCGGACAGGAGGCTCGCCTTCGCGTCGGCGATGTGGCCGCCGGGTGGACCCGTCGCGATCATCGCCAGGGCGGTGCCCTCGCCCACCAGCCAGCCGTCCGGGGGGAGTTGGGGGACGGGTTCTGCCTGGGCGCGGCGGACGATGGCGAGGCACTGGTCGAGGCCGTAGCTCGCGATGTGCAGGTCTTCTTCCTCGCCGCCGGGGGTGATCATCGGCTCGCCCGGGCCGATGATGTTCTTCGCCTTGAACTCCATTGGCTCCAGGCCCAGTTGGCGGGCCAGTTCGTCGAGTGCGGACTCCACGGCGAACATCACCTGGCCGAGGCCGTAGCCCCGGAAGGCGCCCGCCGGGACGGTGTGCGTGTAGACGGAGAAGGCGTCGACCTTCTTGTGCGGGGCGCGGTAGACGGCCATGGACTCGCCGACGCTGTGGAACATGACGGCAGGACCGTGGTTGCCGTAGGCGCCGGTGTTGGAGACAACTCGTAGTTGGAGCGCGGTCAGTTGGCCGTCGCGGCGGGCGCCTGCCTTGACGTTGATCGTGAAGGGGTGGCGGGTGGTCGCGCCGTAGAACTGCTCGGCGCGGGTGTACTCCAGTTTCACCGGGCGGCGCAGGCGCAGGACCGCGAGGGCCACTATGTCCTCGACGAGCATCTCCTGCTTGCCGCCGAAGCCGCCGCCGACCCGGCCGGCGACGACCCGCACCTGCTCCTCGGGGAGGTCGTACAGCGCGCACAGGGCGCGGCGGGTGAGGAACGGGGTCTGCGAACTGGTGCGTACCGTAAGCCTGTTGTCCTCGTCGAACCACGCCACCGCGCCGTGCGTCTCCAGGCTGGCGTGCTGGACGCGCTGGGTGCGGTAGGTGTCCTCGTACACGGCGTCGGCCTCCGCGAAGCCCGCCTCCACGCTGCCGATCTCGCCGTGCGCCTCGCCCACGACGTTGTTCTGCGGGCGCGAAATACGGGCCGTGGCGGCGTCCTTGTCGTGGACGACCGGGGCGCCGGGCCGCATCGCCTCCTCCGGGTCGAGGACCGAGGGCAGGATCTCGTACGTCACCTCGACGCGTCGGCACCCCTCCTCGGCGGCGGCCTCGCTGTCCGCGACGACGGCGGCGACGCGCTGGCCGACGTAGCGGACGGTGTCGTCGAGGACGCGGGTGTCGTCCGGGTCCTCCGTGGGGTGTTCGTGGCGGGCCGTGGAGAAGTGGCGTTCCGGGGCGTCGTAGTGGGTGAACACCGCTTGTACGCCCGGGACTTGGAGAGCAGCGGCGGTGTCGATCGCGGTGATGCGGGCGTGGGCGTGCGGGGAGCGGAGGAGCTTCATGTGGAGCAGGCCGGGGACGTCGATGTCGAAGGTGTAGCGGGCGGTGCCTGTGACCACTTGGGGTCCGGCGGGGGCGGGGAGGTTGCGGCCTACCGCCTCGCCCGCGCTCGGCGCTTCGGCGTGGCACACGCCGCGTACCGCGTCCTCGATGGCGCGGTAGCCGGTGCAGCGGCACAGGTTGCCCTTGAACGCCCTTGGCAGGTCGGTGAGTTGGTCCTCGTCCAGGACGGCCGTCGTCATCAGGAAACCGGCCGTGCAGAAGCCGCACTGGAAGCCCTGGGCGTCGAGGAACTTCCGCTGGACGGGGTGGAGTTCACCGTCCTCGGCGGCCAGGCCCTCGACCGTGGTGACGGCTCGGCCGTCGGCGCGGAAGGCCGGGTAGAGGCAGCTGTGCACCGGCTCGCCGTCCACGTGGACCGTGCAGGCACCGCAGTCGCCCGCGTCGCAGCCCTTCTTCACACCGAACCAGCCGCGCTCGCGCAGATAGGTGCGCAGACACTGACCCGGGCGGGGCTCCTGTGCGAAGGACCGGCCGTTGACCTCGATCTTCATGCCGCTGTCTCTCCCAGCTCCCGGCGGATCTCCTCCGCGTACCGGAACGTCATGTGCGCCCGCCACTCGGGCAGCCCGTGGATGTCGTCGAACCACTCGTCGTCCGCTACGGCGGAGGCGATCGCCGTGCGCAGTTGATCCGCCGTCGGTGGCAGTGGGAACCACAGGCGGAACGGGCGGACCGTCGACGCGGTGACCGTCAGCGCGAGCGAGCCGTCCGCCGGGTCCAAGGCGCCGATGACCAGGACTCCGGAGCGGCCGAGGCCGTAGAGCGAGGCCTGGCGGAACGCCGTACGGCAGGTCAGGGCGCGGGCCGGGATGGTGATCGAGCGGAGCAGTTCGCCCTCGGCCAGGTCCTTGCGGCCCGCGCCGGTCACGAAGTCGGCGACGCGGACCCGGCGGCGGAGGCCGTCCTGGGAGAGGAGGAGGCACTCGCCGTCCAGGGCGGCCGTGAGGGAGATCATCGGGCCTGCGGGCAGGGCGTTGCAGAGGTTGCCGCCGACCGTCGCCATGTTCCAGATCTTGAAGGAGGCGAGGAAGGCGCGGCAGCACTGCTCGAAGAGCGGGGCCGCGGCGGTCGTCAACTCCTTCGCGAAACGGGAGAGTTGGGCGATCGTGCAGGTGGCGGCGATCTCCAGGGAACCGTCCGGGTGCCGCTCGACGGGTGTCCAGCCGGTACGGCTCAGGTCCACCAGGCGGCGCAGGTGCGGTTGCGGCTCGGAGAAGAGATACGTGCCGCCGCCGAGCCAGGCGTCGCCCGGCCGCCAGGGTGTCGGCTGCCGGGCGTCGAGGATCTCGGCCACCGTGTTCAGGTCCATGACCGCCAGTGAAGCAACGCGGACCCGGTCGGGACGACTGGTTCACAGCACGGAAACGTCGACGTTCCACGGCCGGACACTGGAGGATCAACCAAGAGGCGTTTCGGTCGATTGGTCTTGCACTTACCATGCAATTACTCGCATTCACCTGGCGAATGCGAGATGCGAGGAGTCGGAACCATGCACGTCGAACACCTTCTTCAGGACGAGTCCCTCGGCCTGCGCCTGCTGTGGGCCGAGGACACCCGGCTGGCCCGGGAGATCAGCGGAGTGACCGTGACCGACCTGGAGGACCCCGCGCGGTTCGTGCGGCGGGGCGAGGTGGTGCTCAGTGGGCTGGTGTGGTGGTCGGCCGAGGACGGGCCCGGGCGGGCCGAGCGGTTTGTGTCCGCTTTGCGCGGTGCGGGGGCCGCCGCGCTGCTCGCGGGGGAGGAGACGCACGGCTCGGTGCCGGACGATCTCGTCGAGGCCTGTGTGCGGCACGGGGTTCCGGTGGCCGCCGTACCGGCGCACATCATGTTCCGCGCGATCACCGACACCGTGTACCTCGGGCGGTGGGGCGAGCTGAGCCGTCGGCACACGCTGCCGGAGAACGTGCGGGGGCGGCTGAGTCGGATGGCCGCGCAGGGTGCGGGCCCGGAGACGATCGTGGCGACGGCGTTCGCGCATCTCGAACGGGCCGTGGCGTATGTCCTCACGCCCTCCGGGCGGACGGTCGCGGCGACGCCGGGCGCCGGGGCGATACCGGTGGGGAAGGCGGCCGGCCTGCTGGCGGAGGCCGTGCCCGTCGACGCCGACGGGGTCTCGCCGTACGAGCGCTGGCACCTCTACCTTCCCGACCCCGACGACGCGCCGCCGCGCATGGTGCACGAGCTGGCCTCGGTGCTGGGGCGCTGCCAGGAGGCGCGGGTTCGGGCGCGGGCCGAAGAGCGGCAGACGGCGGACGAGTTGGGGGCGCTGCTCGCCGTGCCGGGTGTCGACGGTTCGGCTGTGGCGGCGGCGATGCGGGCCTGTGGGTTGCCGGACGAGGGGCCGTATCGGGTGCTCGTTGCGGAGACGGGGGCGCAGCGGGCGGGGCTGGCGGAGGGGGCGTTGGCTGAGGTTGTCGCGCATGCGTTGCCGGGGGCGGGCCTCGCGGATGTGCTGCCCGGGGTGGGGGCTGTGGGGAGGTTGCCGGACGGGGCCGCATTCGCGGTTGTGGCCGGGGCAGAGGCCGACGCGCTGCACGAGGTGTGGCCGCTTGTTGCCACGGCCGAACCCGCTGTGCCGCTCTACGGCGGCACCGGGGCGCCCGTCGGCAGTGCGCGGGAGCTCAACGGGGCGTTGGCGGAGGCTCGTTACGCGCTTGCCTCGGCGCGGAGTACCGCTGCGGGCGGCTCCGCGCTCACCGATGCCGCGACGCTCACGGGGCTGGACGCGCTGCTCACCGGTGTTCCGGCGGAGGTCCGTACCGCCTACAGCCGGACCGTTCTCGGTGAACTGCGTTCCAACGCCGTTCTGTTGGAGACCCTGGAGACCTTCCTGGCCTGTGACGGTTCCTGGGCGCGGACGGCGGAGGCGCTGCATCTGCATGTGAACTCCGTTCACTACCGCATCGGGCGCATCGAGCACTTCACCGGTCGCGACCTCTCCCGCCTCTACGACCGCCTCGACCTGTGGGCGGCCCTGTTGTGCCGGGCGGACAGCGCCTAACCTGCACGTTCCGGCGTTCCATCGGTCCGGGGAGGTTGGGCATGCTGCTGCGTCAGTTGGAGTACCTCGTCGCGCTCGCCCGTGAGCGGCACTTCGCGCGGGCCGCGGCGGCCTGTTATGTGTCGCAGCCCTCGCTGTCGGCCGCGATCCGGCGGCTGGAGCACGAGCTGGACGTGCCGATCGTGCGGCGCGGCAGACGGTACGAGGGGCTGACGCCGGAGGGTGAGGTGGTGCTGGCCTGGGCGCACCGCATCCTGGCCGAACGGGACGCGCTGCACCAGGAGTTGTCGGCGCTGAGGGGTGGACTGACCGGGACGCTGCGGCTGGGTGTGGTGCCCACCGCGCTGCCTGCCGCCTCCCTCCTCACCACCCCGTTCTGCGAACGGCACCCCCGGGCCCGGGTCGCCCTGGAGTCGCTGTCGTCCGTCGGCATCACCCAGGGGCTCGCCGAGTTCGAACTGGACGCGGCGATGACCTACATGGACGACGACACCCTGCGCAACGTCCGCCGCTTCCCGCTCTACGAGGAGCGGTACGTGCTTCTCACTCCGGTCGACGGGCCCCTTGCCGGTGTGACCAGGGCGAGTTGGGCCCAGGCGGCCACACTTCCCCTCTGCCTGCTCAACTCACGGATGCGCAACCGCCGCATCATCGACGAGTGCTTCGCCGCCGAGGGTGCGACGGCCTCCCCGGCGATCGAGTCCGACAGCGTCGCGGGGCTGTACACGCTGCTGCCCGGCGGCCGTTGGTCCAGCGTGATCTCGCACGCGTGGCTGCACATGTTCGACGTACCGGACGGGATGCGGGTCGTACCGCTGAACGGGCCCGCGCACGGTCCCCGGGTCGGACTGGTCGTCGCCCGCGGTGAGCCCCAATCGGTGCTGGCGGAGGCGCTGTTGAAGGTGGCCAGGGAGGCGGGCGTACGGGACGCGCTCGACGAACTGCTGCACACCTACCTGGGCGGCGACCGCTGACAGCCCCTGATGGCGGCTGATAGCCGCGGGCTATCCGGACATAGCAACGTTCGCTTTGACCAGGGCGATTCACCCCGAGGATCGTGAAGTGCATCTTCCGACAACGGAGTTGAGGAGCCGCGACATGGCCAAGGTTCTCTGTGTCCTGTACGACGACCCCACCGACGGATACCCGACGTCGTACGCACGCGACGACCTGCCGGTGATCGACCACTACCCGGGTGGCCAGACCACCCCCACCCCCGAGGCCGTCGACTTCACCCCCGGGCATCTTCTCGGCAGCGTCTCCGGTGAACTCGGCCTGCGCGCCTACCTGGAGGCGGCCGGGCACACCCTCGTCGTCACCTCCGACAAGGACGGCGAGGGCTCGGCCTTCGACCGTGAACTGGTCGACGCCGACATCGTGATCTCGCAGCCGTTCTGGCCCGCGTACCTCACCCCGGAGCGCATCGCCGCCGCCAGGAACCTCAAGCTCGCGGTCACCGCCGGCATCGGCTCCGACCACGTCGACCTCGACGCGGCGATCTCCCACGGCGTGACGGTCGCCGAAGTCACGTACTGCAACAGCATCAGCGTCGCCGAGCACGTCGTGATGATGACGCTGTCCCTCGTGCGCAACTACCTGCCGTCCCACCAGGTCGTGCTCGACGGCGGCTGGAACATCGCGGACTGCGTGGCCCGTTCGTACGACCTCGAAGGCATGCACGTCGGCACGGTCGCCGCCGGGCGGATCGGACTCGCGGTGCTGCGGCGGCTCGCGCCCTTCGACGTCCAACCGCACTACACCGACCGGCACCGGCTTCCCGAGGCCGTCGAACGGGAGTTGGGGCTGACGTTCCACGAGAGCGCCGAGGACATGGTGCCGCACTGCGACGTCGTGACCATCAACGCGCCGCTGCACCCCGAGACGGAGGGGCTGTTCGGCGACAAGCTGCTCGCGCAGATGAAGCGCGGCGCGTATCTCATCAACACCGCGCGGGCGAAGATCGTGGACCGGGATGCCGTCGATCGGGCGCTGCGCAGTGGGCAGTTGGCCGGCTACGCCGGTGACGTGTGGTTCCCGCAGCCCGCCCCGGCGGACCACCCGTGGCGCACGATGCCGCACCACGGGATGACCCCGCACATCTCCGGTTCGTCGCTGTCGGCGCAGGCCCGGTACGCGGCGGGCACCCGGGAGATCCTGGAGGCGTTCTTCGCGGGGCGGCCGATCCGGGACGAGTATCTGATCGTGGACGGGGGTGCGCTGGCGGGGACCGGCGCGCACTCCTACTCGGTCAACAAGTGACGGCCGAGGCCACCGCCACCGTCCTCGTCTGACGGCCGAGGCCACCGCGCGTCACACGCGGTCGATGTGCACGTTCGTCGACTTCACGCGGGCGGTGGCCTCCATGCCGACCTCCAGGCCGAGTTCCTCGACGGCCTCGCGGGTCAGCAGGGAGACGAGTCGGTGCGGGCCCGCCTGGATCTCGACCTGGGCCGCGACGTCGCCGAGCTTGATCGCGGTGACGATGCCGGGGAACGCGTTGCGCACCGAGGTGTACGACGTTTCGTCCTCGACGCCGTCGGCCTTGGCCAACGCCACCGAGAACGCGGCCAGATCGACACCGTTGATGAGCCGGCGCCCGCCCTCGTCGCGGTGGGTCGTCACCCGGCCCGCGTCCGCCCACCGGCGCGCGGTGTCCGGGCTCACGCCGAGCAGCCGCGCCGCCTGGCCGATTGTGTAGGACTGCATACGCGCCACCCTAGGGCCAGAAACGGACGGCGGTGGACGGGGGGTTGGCTCTGGGGTATAACGCGATATAGCGTCAGTCCGTCGATCGGGGTGAGGGTATGTCGGGTGAACTGATGAGCACGACCGCGTTGCGGGCCTCGCATGCGGACCGGGACCGCGTCGTGGACGTGCTGACCGGCGCGGCCGGCGACGGTCGGCTGACCCCCGAGGAACTCGACGAGCGCGTCGAGGCCGCCCTGACCGCCCGCACGATGGGGGAGTTGGCGGTCCTGACGGCCGACCTGCCGGTTGTGGCCGGTGCGGTCGTGGCCGAGGTCAGGGACGTCGTCCGCATCGAGCAGCACGGCGGTTCGGCGCAGCGTGGTGACGGTTGGGTGGTGCCACGCCGGCTGGAGATCCAGTCGAGCCTGGGCGACGTGACACTCGACTTCACCCAGGCGGTGATCACCCAGCCCACGCTCCGCATCGACCTCGACATGCACCTCGGTGCGCTACGGCTGCTGCTCCCGCCGGGCATCGTGGTGGACACCGACTCCCTGGTGTTCAGCTACGGGAAGATCAAGAAGCGGGGGCGCGTCGACGCCGGTGCGCCGGTCGACCTGCGGATCGAGATCGTCGGGCAGATACGGCTCGGGAAGGTCGTGGTGCGCCGGACGCGGCGCGGGGTCAGGAAATCCCCGACGCCCTGAGGACCGAGCGAGCGGTCTCGTCGTCGATCAGATGGCCCAGGTGACGCCGGACATCGGTGCCCTGCCGCAGCGTGCCGCGTTCCATCGAGTGCCGCATGCCCGTGTCCAACTCGTGCCAGAGCAGGGGGTTGGCGACCAGGACCCGGGGGTCCAGTTCGAGCCACTGCCCGTACGTGTCCCGCAGGACCAGGCGTGCGGAGACATCGCCGTACTGTCGTACGACGGTCAGCGCGTCCGTGTGCACCGTGCGCCGCAGGAGCGGGCTGTCCACGGTGAGCCAGCCGGGGCCCGCGGTGACGCGGTGCGGCAGCAGCACGGCGAAGATCGCCGCCGACAGGG
Organism: Streptomyces sp. NPDC058469; assembly: GCF_042721125.1. Taxonomy (NCBI): domain Bacteria; kingdom Bacillati; phylum Actinomycetota; class Actinomycetes; order Kitasatosporales; family Streptomycetaceae; genus Streptomyces; species Streptomyces sp. NPDC058469. The sequence goes on along the minus strand of NZ_JBHXME010000155.1, from coordinate 15,234 downwards.
CGAACCACAGCAGGGCGCGGGTCAGGGTCAGGGTTCCCGCGTTCCAGTCGACCAGCAGGGTCATGCCGAGGAAGCCGATCGCGCAGCCCGTCGCCAGCCGGGCGTCGCCACGCCAGTGGCGGTCGCCGGCCGGGTCCGGTGGTGGTGTGCTGTGCCGCATGAGGCCGACGGTAGGCCGCGGCGAGCGCCGTGCGCGGGGCGCTGACGGGGCTCTTACACTGCGGGACCGGATTTTGTCGTGCCTCTTACGGTGATGTCGGCTCGGGCGTCTCGAACGGTCAGCCGGTGTGGACGCGTGGCCGTCGCGTGCGGTCCGGTTCCGCCTCGCGCAGGACCTCGCGGGTGACCGGGGCGACCTCGCCCTGGCCGAAGAGGAAGAAGCGGAGGAAGTTGGCGAAGGGGTTGCCCTCGGTCCACTCGAAGTACATGTGCGGGATGCGGCCCGTCGAGTCGCGGACGTGCAGCATCAGCGCGGCCAGCGCGTTCGGGATGGACGAGGACTCCAGGGTCAGCACCCGGTAGCGGCCGTGCAGCACCTCGCCGCGCACCGTCAGGCCCGCCTCGAACTCGGAGGCGTCGAGGACCGTCACCTCCACGAAGACGAAGTCCTCGCCGGGGATGTCGTTGTCGTTGCGGATCTGCTCGATCTTGTCCCGGTACTCGGGCTTGTCGCGGCGGTCGGGCTCGTTGGCGACGAAGCGGATCTTCCGGCTCGCCATGTCGCGGATGAATCGTTCCGCCATGGAGTCCAACTGCACGCTCGTCACACGGAGTTCGAAGGCGCGGGCCAGCCGGGACAGCAGGGAGACCAGGATGATGCCGGCGATGAAGCAGGCGCCGATCTTCACACCGTCGGGACGTTCGATGACGTTCACGACGGTGACGTAGAGAAGGACCGCCGAGACGATGCCGAAGACGACGGTCCAGTTGCGCTGCTGGGCGCGGCGGGCCGCGATGGTCACGGCGATCGCGGCTGAGGACATCAGGACCAGGACGCCGGTGGCGTAGGCGCCGCCCTGGGCGTCGACGCTGGCGTCGAAGATCCAGGTGACCAGGAACGCGATCAGGGTGAAGACGATCACCATCGGTCGGACCGCGCGGGCCCAGTGCGGGGCCATGCCGTAGCGGGGCAGATAGCGCGGCATCAGGTTGAGGAGGCCGGCCATCGCGGAGGCGCCGGCGAACCACAGGATGGCGATGGTCGAGAGGTCGTAGACCGTGCCGAAGGCGTTGCCCAGGTACTCGTGGGAGAGATAGGCGAGTGCGCGGCCGTTGGCCTGGCCGCCGGCCTTGAACTCCTTCTCCGGGATGAGCACGGTGGTGATGAAGCTGGTGGCGATCAGGAACACGCTCATGATGAGCGCGGCGGTCGTCAACAGCTTCTTGGTGTCGCGGATACGGCCCTTGGGGTTCTCGTGCGTGTCGTCGGGGTCGCCCTCGACGTGCGGCATGACGGCCACGCCGGTCTCGAAGCCGGAGAGGCCGAGTGCCAGCTTGGGGAAGACCAGCAGGGAGACGCCGATCATCGCGAAGACGTTGCCGTGCTCGGTGGTCAGGGCGCTGGTCCAGTCGGTGACGACATGTTCCTCGGTGACCACGTGCCACATGCCGACGATCACGACGACGACGTTGAGGCTCAGATAGGCCGCGACCAGGTACACGGCGACGCCGATCGCCTCCAGGAACCCCTTCAGGAACACCGCGCCGAGCAGGGCGACCAGGATGAGCGTGATCAGCATCTGCTTGTCGTGCAGCATGCTCGTCAGGTGCGGGTTCTCCACGAGGTGGGTGGAGGCGTCCGCCGCCGACAGGGTGATGGTGATCAGGAAGTCCGTCGCCGCGAACCCGAGCAGGGTCAGGACGAACAGCTTGCCCTTCCAGAACGACAGCAGCCGCTCCAGCATCGCGATGGAACCCTCACCGTGCGGGCTCTCCTCGGCCACCCGCCGGTACACGGGCAGGGCACCGGCCAGGGTGACGATCACGAGCACGATCGTCGCGACCGGGGACAGCAGCCCGGCCGCGAGGGCCGCGATGCCCGGCTGGTAGCCGAGGGTGGAGAAGTAGTCGACACCCGTCAGGCACATCACCCGCCACCAGCGCTGGCCCTGGTGGACGTGCTGCTGGGGTTCCGGAGCGGTCTGCGGACTGTGCGAGCCGCCCTTCCCCATGTCGGCCAGCCCCTCCAGCATCCAGGCGCGCAGACGACTGGGAGGGTGTTCGGTCGTGGCCATCGGCGTGCTCCTGAGATGCGGGTCAGCGTGTGGTCTCCGGCCATCACGCGGACGGCGGCACCAGCGTAAGCGGAGAGTGACGCGTGGGCCCACGGATGCGGGGGCCTCCGGCGTCAATCTTCCGTTAAGACTGGCCGGGTTGGTGGAGGGGGCGCATCAGGAAAGGGGGACGGGGCTGGTTAGGGGTGTGCTGGGCTGTATGGGGGTGGAGAGTGGGGGACGGGGGTGGTGGATACCCAGCGTTACGGGGGCTGGTGTTTCGTCGCCTCGTAGCTCGGGGGTTCTGTTGTGTGGCGGGTGCGCGTGGGCTGTGGCTGGTCGCGCAGTTCCCCGCGCCCCTAGGTGGGGGTGCGGGGCCGGGGTGGGGATGGTACGGTCCCGTTTGGTGGCAGGCCGAGGAACTTGTCTGCTCGGTACGGAAGTTGTGGCCTGTGCCGACTCCGTCAATCCCGCCCGAGGGTGCGTCAGGACTCCGTCAACGCGCGTCGTTCCCGGCCTGATCCGGTTCCGGACTGACGGACGTGGGGGACGGGTGCCGTCCGTGGCGTGGCAGGTGGCAGGGGGAAGCACCGTGACGATCACGGCCGGGACATCGCGGAGGCCGAAGAGACCGGCTCCCGCACCGCCACCGGCGCGACCGCCGGTCGTCGCGTCCGGGGGAGGCCCCGACCCGCGTCCGGACAGCCCATGGCACCGCCTCCACCACCGGACCGTGGCCGCGCGGGCCGCTCTCCGCCGCCGCTACTGGGCCACCGTGCCCGCGCGGCTGAGCCTTCTGCGCGCGGCCACGGTCCTCCTCGCCACCCCCCGTCTACCAGCGCGACGACCGGACGATTCGCGACCTGCTCGCGAAGGGCGACGAGTCCGGCGCCGTGCAGTTCTGCATGGGCTGGGAACCGGGCACGTCCAACGCGCACTTCGAAGCCTGGATGGGCGCGTTGGACAAGGTGACCGCCATCAATCAGCGGCACTTCGACGGGTTCGTCGCGGGCGGGCGTTCGGACGTCACCGAGCTGCTGCCCTGGGCGCTCGGAGCCCTCCTCGCGGCAGCCGCGCTCACCGCCCTCGGGCTGCGGGCGCGGCTCGCCGAGTTCAGGTGAGTCACACGTCCGCCAGCCTCGCCTCCTCCAGGTCCAACGACCGCTGGAGCCGCCTGCGGGTCGTGTCGCTGATGGCGTGGTCGTCGTAGAGGCGCTGAAGTTCGACCGTTTCCACGGCGATCAGGTCGCGGCGGAGTTGGCGGTAGACCAGGTCGGCGGATTCCGCGTGGTCGGCTTGGCCGTTGTTCTCGGAGAGGCGGTCCCGGGCGTCGTCCAGGCGGGCGTTGAGGCCGCGGCGGAGACGGTCGAGGACCACGTCGGGTACGGCTTCCAGCTCCGCGAGTTCATCCAGGCGGCGGATGCCCGCGCCGGCCAACCGGCAGCGGGCGGACGCCTCTTCACGTTCCGTGTGGTCGGGTTCCAGGGCGATGCCGGAGCGGCGGACGACGGGCGCGAGCGTGAAGCCCTGTACGACGAGGGTGACGACCACGACCGAGGTGGTGAGGACGAGGACAAGCGGGCGGTCGGTCAGGGTGGCGCCGCTCTTCGTGACCTCCGGAATCGACAGGGCCGCCGCCAGCGGGAGGACACCCCGGGTGCCCGCCCAGGTCAGTACCATCGGCACCCGCCAGTTCACCCGGTGCACCCCGCCCTTGCGCTGGACCACCGCCGACAACGGCGCCAGCCACAGCAGGCGTACGGCGATCAGGGTGCCCGCCACCGCGAGCGCGTACAGCGGCCACGCCCGGTCGCCGTCGGACAGCGCCCGCACCTGGGCGGGCAGGGCAAGGCCGATCAGGGAGAACACCACGCTCTCCAGCAGGAACACCACCGTGCCGTAGACGGCGTGCAGTTGGAGCCGTATGCGGGCGTTGGTGAGCCGGTCGCCGCGACCGCCCAGTACGACCCCGGCGACCACGACCGAGGTCACGCCGGACGTGTGGGCGCCCTCCGCCAGGACGTAGGCCGCGTACGGCGTGACCAGGGAGATCACCGTCTCCAGGACCGGGTCCTCGGTGCGCCGACGGATCAGGGTGACGACGTACGCGACGGCCGCGCCGATGACCGTGCCGCCGCCCGCGAGCACGACGAACTCCCCGCCCGCCGTACCCCAGTCGGCCGCCGCCGAGGCCACGGCGACGCTCACCGCGACCCGGAACAGGACCAGCGAGGTCGCGTCGTTGAACAGGGACTCCGCCTGGACGAGCATCTGGATCCTGGGCGGCAGCGCGAGCCGTCTGCCCAGCGCGGTGACGGCGACCGGGTCGGTGCTGGCCAGGACCGCGCCGAGCACGAACGCCATCTGCCAGGACAGCGGGGTCACCATGGACGCCACCCAGCCCACCGCCGCCGCCGACGCGAGGACCAGGCCGATCGCGAGGATCCCGACCGGCTTCCACACCGCCTTCAGCTCGCGCCACGACATGTCCTCGGCACTGGCGTAGAGGAGCGGCGGCAGGACGACCAGGCCGATCACGTCGGGGCTGATCTCGATCGCCGGTGTGCCCGGCAGCAGGGCCACGGCGAGACCGGCGACCACGAGGAGGGAGGGTGCGGGAATCCGCCACCGGCGGGCGAACGTCGCGACCAGCGTCGCCAGAACCACGAGTGCCAGAACCGTACCGACGCCGCGCATGCCGTCCCCTTGTGGTCTTGGACGAGCCCATGTGGACTCCCCGCCGACCAGACTTCCCGGCACACCGCGCTTACCCTAACCCGGCCGGGCGCCGTCAAGACAGTGTCAACGTCCTCGCGGGCGGCGCCAGAGACGCGTCAAGAAGGCTGCCCGAGGCGCTGCGGGGCGCTTGTCTGGGAGGCGATGAACGACGTACGACGCGGGCGACTCAAGGTCTACCTCGGGGCGGCCCCGGGTGTCGGCAAGACCTACCGCATGCTCGACGAGGCACGGCGCCGGGCCGCTCGCGGCGCCGATGTGGTGGTGGGGTTCGCCGAGTGCCACGGGCGTCCGCTGACCGAGGCGATGCTCGACGGCCTGGAGATCGTCGAGCGGGCCCAATGCGCTTACCGGGGCGGGGAGTTCGAGGAGATGGACCTCCCCGCGGTGCTCGCGCGCAACCCCGAGGTCGCCGTGGTCGACGAGTTCGCGCACAGCAACGTCCCCGGCGGCGGCCGCAACGCCAAGCGCTGGCAGGACATCGATGTGCTGCTCGCCGCCGGGATCGACGTCCTCACCGCTGTCAACGTGCAGCATCTGGCGTCCCTCAAGGACGTCGTCGAGAAAATCACCGGGGTGCCGCAGCACGAGACGGTGCCCGACGACGTCGTACGCCGGGCCCAGCAGATCGAACTGATCGACATGCCGCCCGAGGGTCTGCGGCGGCGCATGGCGCACGGCAACATCTACACGCCGGAGAAGATCGACGCGGCCCTCGCCAACTACTTCCGGCCCGGAAACCTCACCGCCCTAAGGCAGTTGGCGCTGCTGTGGGTGGCCGACCGGGTCGACGAGGCCCTGCACACCTACCGCGCCGAGCACGCGATCGGCGGGGTGTGGGAGACCCGGGAGCGCGTGGTCGTCGCGCTGACCGGTGGCCCCGAGGGCGACACACTCATCCGGCGGGCCGCCCGCATCGCCGACCGGTCCGCCGGCGGTGATCTGCTGGCCGTGCACGTGGCCCGCAGCGACGGTCTCGCCGCCGGGGTGTCCCATGCCTCGCTCGCCCGGCAGCGGCGCCTCGTCGAGGACCTCGGCGGCAGCTACCACTCGGTGGTCGGTGACGGCGTCGCCACCGCCCTGGTCGAGTTCGCCCGCACCGAGAACGCCACCCAACTCGTCCTCGGCACCAGCCGCCGGGGCCGCCTGGAACGGTTCCTGACCGGGCCCGGCACCGGCGAGACCGTGACCGAGCTGTCCGGTGACATCGACGTGCACCGGGTCACCCACGAGCGGGCCGGACGCGGCACCCTGCTGCCCTCCCGGCGGCGCACCCTGTCGACGGCACGGCTCATCGCCGGGCCGGTGGCGGGACTTGTGCTGCCGGTCCTGCTCACCGTCTGTCTCGCCCAGGTGCGCGGCACGGTCAACCTCACCAGCGAGGCACTGCTGTTCCTGCTCGCCGTCGTCGGGGTGGCCTGCATAGGCGGCGTGGCCTCGGCGGTCATCGCGTCGGTGACGGCCTCACTGCTGCTCAACTACTGGTTCATCCCGCCCATCGGACAGTTCACCCTGGACGACCCCAACGCCCTTCTGGCGCTAGGGGTGTTCACGGTGGTGGCGGCGACCGTGGCCGCCGTCGTCGACCGTTCGCTACGACTGTCCCGCCGCTCCGCCCGCGCCACCGCCGAGGCCGAGACGATGTCCTCCCTCGCGGGCAGCATCGTGCGCGGCGGCCAGACGATCCCGGCGCTCCTGGAGCGCACCCGCGAGACCTTCGGCACCGACTCGGCGGAACTCGTCGACGAGCCACCGGACCACGAAGTCGGCGCCGGTGCCACCACCGTCCCCGCGGGCCCCGGCGCCTTCCTGGTCCTGCGCGGACGCACCCTGTCCTCCTCGGAGCGCCGGGTGCTGGCCGCCTTCGCCGCGCATGTCGGCTCCGCCGTCGAACGGGCCCAACTGGCCGAAGCCGCCGCCGAGATCGAGCCGGTGAAGGCTGCCGACCGACTGCGTACGGCGCTGCTGCGGGCCGTAGGACACGACTTGCGGACGCCGCTCGCGGCGGGGTGGGCGGCCGTCACCTCGTTGCGCGGGCGGGATGTCGAGTTCTCCGCGGAGGACCGGGACGAACTCCTGGCCACCGCCGACGAGTCCATGGCCAAGCTGAACCGCCTGCTGGAGAACCTCCTCGACCTCAGCCGCCTTGAGGCGGGCGTCCTTCCGCTGAGCCTGCGGGCCACGAGTCTGGAGGAGGTGCTGCCGATGGCGCTCGCGGACGTGCCCGACGTGGACCTGCGGGACGTGGAGTCGATTCCGCCGGTGCTCGTCGATCCGCCGCTGCTGGAACGCGTGATCGCCAACCTGGCCGGCAACGCGGCCCGGCACACCCCGGCCGGGCGGCGGGTCATGGTCACCGCCAGCGCGCTGGGCGGCCGGGTGGAGTTGAGGGTCGTGGACCGGGGGCCCGGGCTGCCAACCAACGGCCGTGAGCGCCTCTTTGAGCCGTTCCAGCGGCTCGGCGACACGGACAACACCGCCGGGCTCGGGCTGGGTCTCGCCCTCGCGCGGGGTCTTACCGAGGCGATGAACGGGACACTCACCCCCGAGGACACCCCGGGCGGCGGCCTGACCATGGTCGTGTCGCTTCCGCTGGCCGAACGGGCGAGCCAACCGGACCCGGCGACGGCCACTCCAACTCCCCACCGGACACCGTGAATCCCGCGGCCGTTACTCCAGGCCGGACACCTTGAACACGGTCTCCGCGGTCTCGCGCTCGACGCGTTCCGCGACCCGGCGCAGCGCGGTCGCCCCACAGGTGAGCGAGCCGGAAGCCACGGACTTGCGGGAGCCCTCGGAAACGCGGTGCCACAGGTCGGGGTTGTGCACCAGCACATCGGGATCGATCTCGACCCGGCCGCCCAACTCGTCCCGCAGCAACAGCCGTTGAGAGACCCCGTCCAGACAGCGCACGGACACGAGCCGGTCCGTGCGGACGCGTCGCTCGCGCAGCAGTCCGCGTGAGGACAGCCAGCCCTCGCCCGCCCGCACCCGGGCCGGCCAGAGCACCACGAAGAGCAGCACGGCGAGGGTGAGCCAGAGTGCGCCGCGCCAGAGGGTGAGATGCCCGCTGAAGTGGTCGACGAGCAGCAGGAGTCCGAGCAGCGCGCCCGCGCAGCGGAACGTGTCGCGCAGGTCCCGCGCCCACCGGCGGTCGTGCGCGTGTGCGTCGTCGGGGCGTCCCATGGTGGCGACGGTAGGGACTCCGGACGCACCGAGGCCGGGCCTTGACGCGACTCTGACGGGCGGCCGGTGCTTCTTGACGCCCTCGCAGCGGTGGCGGGCGGTTGCCCTGGTCACACGGTCGTCAAGTTCGCGTCAAAGAACGCGTGTTCGGCGCGAAGAAGACGCAAGGAGAAGGGGAAAACGGCGGCGGCGGGACAGAACCTGAAGCGCACTCGCGCGTTCCCGTCACCGCGCGTCCGTACGTGAAGGAGCCACCAGCATGACCGTTCTCACCGTCCAGCCGGGCGCTACGCCCGCCGACGAGGAGCCCCCGGATACCGGCGAACGCCACCGCCTGACCGCCCTCGCCGGCTTCGCCGCCCTCTCCCTGGACGCCATGGCGTCGGTCGCCTACGGCCCGGAGGCGATCGTCCTCGTGCTGGCCGCCGCCGGTGCGCACGGGCTCGGCTTCACCCTCCCGGTCACGCTCGCCATCGCCGCTCTGCTCGCGGTGCTCGTCGCCTCGTACCGGCAGGTCATCGCGGCCTTCCCGGACGGCGGCGGCTCCTACGCCGTGGCGAAGACCCACCTGGGCGCGCGGACCAGCCTGGTGGCGGCGGCCTCGCTGGTGCTGGACTACGTACTGAACGTCGCCGTGGCCGTCACGGCCGGTGTGGCCGCTCTGACCTCGGCCTTCCCGCGACTCTACGACGACCGCCTGTGGCTGTGTCTCGCGGTGCTCGTGCTGGTCACGGCGGTGAACCTGCGCGGGATCGTCGAGTCGGCCCGCGCCTTCATCGTGCCGACCGTCGTGTTCGTCGGCTCCATCCTCGTGCTCATCGCGGTCGGCCTGTTCCGGTCCGCTCCGGTGAGCACCGCGACCGCCGACGGCCACGCCTCCGCGCTCGCCGACAACGCGACGAGTGTCGGCACCCTGCTGTTGCTGAAAGCATTCGCCTCCGGTTGCAGCGCCCTCACCGGCGTCGAGGCCATCGCCAACGCCGTGCCCTCTTTCCGCACGCCCCGCGTGAAGCGGGCCCAGCGTGCGGAGGTCGCCCTCGGCGCGGTGCTCGGCGTGATGCTGATCGGCCTGTCGGTCCTGATCTCCCGCTTCCACCTCCAGCCCGTCCAGGGCGTCACCGTCCTCGCCCAGCTCGCGGACGCCTCCCTCGGCCACAACTGGGCTTTCTACGTCATCCAGTTCGCGACGATGATCCTGCTCGCCCTGTCCGCGAACACGTCCTTCGGCGGGCTGCCGGTGCTGCTGAAGCTGCTGGCCCGCGACAACTACCTCCCGCACGTCTTCGCGCTCAAGGCGGACCGCCAGGTGCACCGGCACGGCGTGCTCGCGCTGGCCGCGGTCTCGGCGGCCCTGCTGGTGTTCTCCGGCGGCGACACCAACACCCTCGTGCCGCTCTTCGCGATCGGTGTCTTCGTCGGCTTCACCGTCGCCCAGGTCGGCATGGTCCGGCACTGGCGCGGCGAACGCGGAACCGGCTGGCGCGGAAAAGCCCTGCTGAACGGCTTCGGCGCGGTCCTCACCGGCGTCGCGGCCGTCGTCGTCACCGCGACCAAGTTCGAGGAGGGCGCCTGGCTGCTCGTGATCACCCTGCCGCTGCTCGTGCTGGCCTTCGAGACCGTGCACCGCGCCTACGCGCACATCGGCGAACGGCTCGGCCTCGGCCGTATCCCGGAACCGCCGCACCGCGACCGGTCCGTCGTGATCGTGCCCGTCTCCTCCCTGTCCCGCCTCACCTCCGAGGCGCTGACGGCCGCGGCCTCCCTCGGCGACGAGGTGCGCGCGGTCACCGTCTGCTATCCGGACCCCGAGGACCGCGCCCACCTCCACGCCCTGGAACGCGCCTGGGCCCAATGGGACCCCGGCGTTCCCCTGGTCCGGCTCGCCTGCGAGCGCCGCTCCCTGGGCCGCCCCATCGCCGCCTACGTACGGGACGTCTCGGCGACGGAACCGGACACCCGGGTCACCGTCCTGATCGCGGAGGTGGAGCCCGTACGGCTGTGGCAACGGCTGCTCCAGAACCAGCGCGGTGCCGTCGTCGCCCATGCCGTACGGCGGGACACGGACGCGGTGATCTGCAGGCTGCGGTTCCGGCTGTTCTAGACGCCAGGTACGCCGAATGGGGGGCCTCCTGAGCGGGCCCACGCCATCGCCGTAAGAGTCGCGTCAAAGGCGTATGCGTCGCCGTAAGGGACCCGTCAACGGCGGCCGAATCCGGTCACGGGCGCGGTTACCTCTAAGCGTCCGTTCCATCCGAACCTCATTCCAGGAGCTCACGATGGCCGATCTGGCCTTCGTCGTCACCACGATCGCGGTCTTCGCGCTGGTGGCCCTCGTCGCCAAGGGGGTGACGAAGCTGTGACCGCCGAGGCTGCATTCATCGGCGGCGTCGGCTTCGTCGTGTCCGCCGCCCTGCCGGGCCATCCCGTCCCCGCCTGCGGGCGCCAGGGGGTGTCGCTGTGACCGCCGAGAACATCGTCGGCCTCGTCGTGGCCGTCGCCCTGCTGGGCTATCTCGTCCTCGCCCTGATCTTCCCGGAGAGGTTCTGAGAGCGATATGGGTCCCGTCCTTGCCGGTGTGCTCCAGCTGATCGCCCTGATAGCGGCGCTGGCGCTCGCCTACGTCCCCCTCGGCAACTACATGGCCAGGGTCTACTCCTCCGACAAGCACCTGCGGGTCGAGAAGTGGATCTACAAGGGCATCGGTGCCGACCCGAACACCGAGATGCGCTGGCCGGCGTATCTGCGCAGCGTGCTCGCCTTCTCGGCGGTCGGCGTCCTCTTCCTCTATCTCCTCCAGCGGATCCAGGGCATCCTGCCCGGCTCGCTGGGCTTCTCCTCGGTCAACCCGGCGCAGTCGTTCAACACGGCCGTGTCGTTCGTGACGAACACCAACTGGCAGTCGTACTACGGCGAGCAGACCATGGGTCACGTCGTCCAGACCGCCGGTCTGGCCGTGCAGAACTTCGTCTCCGCGGCCGTCGGTATCGCCGTCGCGGTGGCTCTCGTACGGGGCTTCGCGCGCTCGCGCACCGGTGAACTCGGCAACTTCTGGGCCGACTTGGTGCGCGGCACGATCCGCATCCTGGTGCCGCTGTCGGTTGTCGCCGCGCTCGTGCTCGTGGCCTGCGGCGCCATCCAGAACTTCTCCGGGATCCACGAGGTCGGTCAGTTCCTGGGCGGCCACCAGCAGTGGAACGGCGGCGCGGTCGCCTCGCAGGAGGCCATCAAGGAGGTCGGCACCAACGGCGGCGGTTACTTCAACGCCAACAGTGCCCACCCCTTCGAGAACCCGACCCCGTTCACGAACCTGTTCGAGATCTTCCTGCTGCTGGTGATCCCGTTCGCGCTGACCCGCACCTTCGGCGTGATGGTCGGCTCGATCAGGCAGGGTTACGCGATCCTCGCCACCATGGCCACCATCTGGGTCGGCTTCGTCGCCCTCATGATGTGGACCGAGTTCGCCCACCACGGCCCGGCGCTCCAGATCGCCGGCGGTGCGATGGAGGGCAAGGAGACCCGGATCGGCGTCGGCGCCTCCTCGATCTTCGCGGTGTCGACCACCCTGACCTCGACGGGCGCGGTGGACTCCTTCCACTCCTCGTTCACCGGTCTCGGCGGCGGAATCACCATCCTGGGCATGCAGTTGGGCGAGATCGCACCCGGTGGTACCGGCTCCGGCCTCTACGGAATGCTGATCATGGCGGTCATCGCGGTGTTCATCGCCGGACTGATGGTCGGCCGTACACCCGAGTACCTGGGCAAGAAGATCGGCACCCGCGAGATGAAGCTCGCGGCCTGCTACATCCTGATCACACCGGCCCTGGTACTGATCTTCGCGGCTGCCTCCATGGCGCTGCCGACCCCGCCGCACTCCATGCTGAACTCCGGCGCGCACGGCTTCTCCGAGGTGCTGTACGCCTTCACCTCCGCCGCCAACAACAACGGATCGGCGTTCGCCGGTCTCAACGCGAACACCGACTGGTTCAACACCATGACCGGACTCGCGATGGTGCTCGGCCGCTTCCTGCCGATGGTGTTCGTGCTGGCCCTGGCCGGCTCGCTCGCCGAGCAGAAGCCCGTCCCGGCCACCGCGGGCACCCTGCGCACCGAGAAGCCGCTGTTCACCGGACTGCTCGTGGGCGCGATCCTCATCATCACCGGTCTGACCTACTTCCCGGCCCTGGCGCTGGGGCCGCTGGCCGAGGGGCTGGCGTCATGAGTACCCGTACAGAGAACCAAGAGGACTCGATGTCCACAGCCACTCCGACCAGGGCGCCGCACAGCGATGTGCCGACCGGTCACAAGGACGAGGGACGGGTCGGCGCGGGCCTGTTCGACCCGAAGCAGCTGATCAAGTCCCTGCCCGACGCCTGCCGCAAGCTCGACCCGCGGGTGATGGTCAAGTCGCCCGTGATGTTCGTGGTGTGGATCGGCTCGGTGCTGACCACGGTCTTCTCCTTCAAGGACCCGGGCGACTGGTTCGGCTGGGCGATCAGCGCCTGGCTGTGGCTGACCGTCATCTTCGCCAACCTGGCGGAGGCCGTCGCCGAGGGCCGCGGCAAGGCGCAGGCCGACACCCTGCGCAAGGCCAAGACCGACACCGTCGCCCGGCGGCTCGTGGGCGACCGGGAGGAGCAGGTGCCCGGCACCGAACTCCGCATCGGCGACCTGGTGGTCTGCGAGGCCGGCGACATCATCCCCGGCGACGGTGACGTCGTAGAAGGCGTCGCGAGTGTCGACGAGTCGGCCATCACCGGCGAGTCCGCGCCCGTCATCCGTGAGTCCGGCGGCGACCGCTCGGCCGTCACCGGCGGTACGAAGGTCCTCTCCGACCGCATCGTCATCAAGATCACGACGAAGCCCGGCGAGACCTTCATCGACCGGATGATCGCCCTCGTCGAGGGCGCCGCCCGGCAGAAGACGCCGAACGAGATCGCGCTGAACATCCTGCTCGCCTCGCTCACCATCGTCTTCCTGCTCGCCTGCGCCACGCTGCCGCCGTTCGCGGACTACGCGGGTACCCACCTCACGATGATCGTGCTGGTGGCCCTCCTGGTCTGTCTGATCCCGACCACGATCGGCGCGCTGCTCTCCGCGATCGGCATCGCGGGCATGGACCGCCTCGTCCAGCGCAACGTCCTGGCCATGTCCGGCAGGGCGGTTGAGGCCGCGGGTGACGTCTCCACGCTGCTGCTCGACAAGACCGGCACCATCACCCTCGGCAACCGCCAGGCCTCCGAGTTCGTGCCGGTGACCGGCACCACCGAGGCCGAGGTCGCCGACGCCGCCCAGCTCTCCTCGCTGGCCGACGAGACGCCCGAGGGCCGCTCCATCGTCGTCCTGGCGAAGGAGGAGTACGGCCTCCGCGAGCGCCACCAGGGCGAGTTGGCCCACGCCGAGTGGATCGCCTTCACCGCCCAGACCCGCATGTCGGGCGTGGACGTCGACGGGCGCAAGATCCGCAAGGGCGCGGCCGGTTCGGTCGTCACCTGGGTCCGCGAGCGGGGCGGCGAGGTGTCCGAGGACGCCGGTGCGCTCACCGACCGGATCTCCGCGGCCGGAGGCACCCCGCTGCTCGTGGCCGTCGAAGACGCCGAAGGCGCACGGGTGTTGGGCGTCATCCACCTCAAGGACGTCGTCAAGGCGGGCATGCGCGAGCGGTTCGACGAACTGCGCCGCATGGGCATCAAGACCGTCATGATCACGGGCGACAACCCGCTGACCGCCAAGGCGATCGCCGAAGAGGCGGGTGTCGACGACTTCCTCGCGGAGGCCACTCCCGAGGACAAGATGGCGCTCATCAAGCGGGAGCAGGCCGGCGGCAAGCTGGTCGCGATGACCGGCGACGGCACCAACGACGCCCCGGCCCTCGCGCAGGCGGACGTCGGCGTGGCGATGAACACGGGCACGTCGGCCGCGAAGGAGGCCGGCAACATGGTCGACCTCGACTCGAACCCGACCAAGCTCATCGAGATCGTCGAGATCGGCAAGCAACTCCTCATCACCCGGGGCGCGTTGACGACGTTCTCAATCGCCAACGACGTCGCGAAGTACTTCGCGATCATCCCGGCGCTGTTCGCGGCGGTCTACCCGGGCCTGGACAAGCTCAACATCATGCACCTGGCCTCGCCCGACTCCGCGATCCTCTCGGCGGTCATCTTCAACGCGCTGGTCATCATCGCGCTGGTCCCGCTCTCCCTGCGGGGCGTGCAGTACCGGCCGGTCAGCGCCGACAAGATGCTCCGCCGCAACCTCGGGATCTACGGCATCGGCGGCCTGATCGCCCCCTTCATCGGCATCAAGATCATCGACCTCCTCATCTCCCTCATCCCCGGGCTGTAACTATTTGAAAGCGTGCTGATCGGCATGAACAACTCGGTATCCAACACAGCCCGGTTGCTCTGGGCGGGCCTGCGCGCCCTGCTCGTGCTGACCCTGGTGACGGGTGTCATCTACCCGCTGGTCGTCACCGGCATCGCCCAGGGGATCTTCCCCGGCAAGGCGAACGGCTCGGAGATCAAGGCGGACGGCAAGGTCGTCGGCTCGTCCCTCATCGGGCAGTCGTACAACCTGCCGTTGAAGAAGGGGCAGGAGACCCCGGACCCGGATCTGAAGTGGTTCCAGGGCCGCCCGCAGAACGGTCTCGGTACCAACAGCATCAACACGCAGTACTCGTTGATCCTGTCCGGCGCCACCAACCTCTCCGCCGACAGCAAGGTCCTCGTCCAGCAGGTGAAGGACGCCAAGGCCGCGGTCGTCAAGGACAACTCGGTGCCCGGCTACACGGTCAAGGCCTCCGCGGTGCCCGCCGACGCGGTCACGTCCTCCGGCTCCGGCCTCGACCCGGACATCTCCCCGGCGTACGCGGACATCCAGGTCCACCGCATCGCCGAGAAGAACGGCCTGTCCGTCGCCCAGGTGCAGAAGCTGGTCGACGAGCACACCGACGGCCGCACCCTCGGCTTCATCGGCGAGCCCACGGTGAACGTGCTGGAACTCAACATCGCGCTCAAGTCCCTTGTGAACAAGAGCTGATGGCGTTACACGACCGGCAGGGGAGTGGGGGGGGCCGGGCGGGGGACCGGCCCCCCCCCACACC
>NZ_JBHXME010000154.1:0-25948 GCF_042721125.1 Streptomyces sp. NPDC058469 | reverse complement strand
GGTGGTGAAGGGAGGGCGGTCGTCGTCTTCGGGGTGGGGCACGGGGGGCTCCTTCGATGGGCAACGAGAGTTCGACATCGTTGTCAGCAGGCCATGCTGACGGGGTGTCACGGAGAACGCGTGCTTCGTGCCGACAGAACCGGGCGCGGCGGACGGCCCGCTGCGCGGGGCGGCCCGCCGGATGGGCGGGTGCTGTGCCAACTGCCTTTCCGGCGGCGGAAAGTGCGGTACGGAGGGATGACAGCACCCCTCGGGACGGGTGTCCAGCCCTCGCGCGACACCCGCCCCTCACAACGGAGTTCAGGACGTGAGGCAGTCCGGTCTAGGGATACGAGGTCACCGTGGAGGGCACCGTGTCCGTCCCCGAGGTCGGCGAGCCCGTCTCGTTGATGACGTGCTCGTACTGCCCCTGGCCGCCGAGCGAGATGACCATCACGTCGTGGAACTTCACGCCCGGGGTGTTCGGAACGGCGAATCCGTTGTGCTGGACGATCGTCGGATCGACGTTGAAGTAGCAGTAGCTGCCCAGCCCCCACGCCTCGTGCGTGACCACGGAGTCGGCGACTTTGTAGGCCGCGTACCCCTTGATGTCGCCGTTCTGGATCGCGGCCTGGTTCGGGGCGTCGTACGCCTTCTCGTTCTGGAAGAAGATCGTGCGGCCGCCCTCGCCGTTCCACTGCACGTCGTATTTGTTGAAGTGCTCGACGAACAGGCCCGTGGCCAGGACGTTGTCGCCGTTGACGACGATGCCGTAGTCGGCGCGGTTGGTGTCCCAGCCGACGCCGTCGCCGTGGTCGGCGCGCCAGACCCAGGTGTGGTCGACGATGGTGTCGCGACTGTTGATCACCATGCTGGTGGTGGCCTTGCCGGCGCCCGCGCCGCCGATCCGGACGAACACGTCCTGGACGGTGGTCGGGTTGGCCGAGTGGTCCGCCGACGCTCCCGTGGGGCCGACTTCGAGCAGAGTGGAGGAGTTGACGGTGCCGGCGTCGATGAGGAATCCGGCAAGCCGCACGCCGTCGACGTCGGCGACGGTCAGGGCCGAGACTCCGTTGTCGGGGATCAGGGTGGCGTAACCGAGCCCGAGGACCACGGAGTTGGCGCTGTTGACCTGGATCGGCTGGTCGAGGTGGTAGATGCCGGGCGTGAGGAGGAGATGGAGGCCCTGGGCGAGGGCCGCGTTGAGGGTGGCCGCGGTCGCGCCGGGCTGGGCGACGTAGAACTGGGTCAGCGGAACCGAGGTGCCCCTGGGCGTGCCGCTGCCCCATGTCGTGCCGCGCGCGTTGGTGCGCAGTTCGGGCAGGAAGACCTTGTAGTCGCTCCCGTCGAGATAGAGGAAGGGCTTCTCGCGGGAGACGGGTGTCGTGTCGAGCGTGGTGTACGGCGGGCTCGGGAAGCTCTGCGCCGGGGCTCCCTCGACGCCCGAGAACACCATGTTCCAGACGGCGTTGAGCCAGCCGCCGACCGAACTGTCGCGGGTGTACCACTGCTGCTGCGAGTACGGCCCGACCGAACCGTCGATACGGCTGTCGGCGATATAGCCGCCACTGGCCCACCCGTAGCCGTCCGGCGAGAGGTTGAGACCGCCCCTGACGTGCATGCGCCGGAACGGAGCGGCCTGCGCGACCGCCCAGCGGTTGGTGCCGTTGACCGGGGTGAGGGCGAGGTTCTCCGCCGAACGCCAGAAGTTCTGGGTGGCGTTGCCGTTGAACCAGCCCGCGTCGACGGTCACGTCCCCGTTGATCGAGGTGTCGTCGGGAGACAGGCCGAGCCCTGCGATCGAGGTGTAGAAGCCGAGTTGGGCATTGAGCCCGCTGTACGTGCCCGGCTTGAACAGCAGCTGATAGCGGCCCGTGCCGAACTGAGCCGTCTCCTGCTGGGCGAATATCTCGTCCAGCTTGGCCTGGATACCGGAGGCGGACGGGTCGAAGACGATGACGTTCGGGCCGAGATCGCCACCTCCCGGCAGCTCCAGGGCACGGTCGGGAGCGGCGGACGCCGGCGACGCCAGGGCCAGCAGCCCTGGCGCGGCCGCCGCCGCGGCCATGGCGCCGAGAACCGACCGGCGGGCAAGGGGAGTTCGACCAAGGGACGAGGCATCTGCTGGGGAAGACGACATAGGGGGCGACTCTCCTGTTCAGGAAATGAACGGTGGGGGGATGTGGGAGCGCTCTCTCGTCGGTGCATGCTTCATCCGTGTGAACCACGCGTCAAGAGTTGTGACCGGAGTCCCTACTTGTTGTTGCTGACTGAACATCAACTAACGGCCGCTTTATGGTACTTACGGGACCGATCAGACCGTGGGGGGCCACCGAACCATCGGTGGGGCCGAGTTCAGGACGTGCTCGAAAGTGCCGTCGAGTGCGACCGCGGGCTCGCGGCAAGGTCGACGTCCACGGGCAGCTCGGACCGCGGCTGACGTATGCCCGTGAAACGCAGAAGGTGCCGACCGAGATTCGGTCAGCACCGGTGTGCGTACTGTGTGTGTCCGAGGGGGGACTTGAACCCCCACGCCCGTTAAAGGGCACTAGCACCTCAAGCTAGCGCGTCTGCCATTCCGCCACCCGGACCAGGTGTCTGCCGCCTGGCCGGGGGTGTTCCCCGCGGCGACATGGACAACAATACCAAGCTTTCGGAGCGCCTTTCACCTGCATATCCACCCCTGGGAGAGCCGGCCGCGGAAGGCCCACGACCTGCGGGAAGTCGCCACCACGGGTGAACGATCAGCTACGGAAACGGGCCGGATTCCGGCACTCACTCCCGCTCCACGAGCACCAGAGTCTGCAGTGCCCGGACGAGTGACGCGGCCGCTTCGTCGTCGAGCGGGGCGAGGAAACGGCGCTCCGCCGCGCGGCGGGCCTTCTCTGCCTGACGGAGGCAGTCCTGGCCCTCCGGAGTCAGCTCGACGATGTTCTTGCGGCGGTCCTGCGGGCTGCGGCGCCGCTCCACCAGACCGTGGTCCTCCAGTCCGTCGATCAGCGACACCATCGTGGTCCGGTCGACCCCCAGCCGCCCGGCGGCCTCGACCTGCGACAACGGCTCCCCCGCCGAGAGCACCACCAGTACGGCCAGCTCGTGGCCGTCCACTCCGTGCGGCGCCAGCGCCTCGGCCGACGTCCTGGCCAGTCCGGCCTGGGCGTGCTTGAGGAGGTAGCCGAGCCGGGACTCCAGGGGCGTGGGCTGCTGATCGTTGGCCATTCCTCGACTGTATCCCGACTGAATCCCTCGCCTGATCGTCAGCATTCCTGATGATTTAGTACGCTGACGGTCATGGCAGACAAGGACAGGGCAGACATGACCACCGTGCGCTTCGGGATCAAGACCACCCCCATGCATGTGCCGTACGAGGACATCCGGCGGGTCTGGCTGGAGGCCGACACCGTTCCGGAGATCGCGGACGCCTGGCTGTGGGACCACCTGCTGCCGGTCGCCGGACCGAAGAGCGGGCAGATACACGAGGGCTGGACGCTGCTCAGCGCACTCGCCGCGCAGACAGAGCGGCTGCGGCTCGGGCTCCTCGTCACCAGCAACCGCGTCCGTCCGCCGGCCGTGCTCGGCAAGATGGCCTCCACCGTGGACGTGATCTCCGGCGGGCGTCTCGTGCTCGGGCTGGGAGTCGGCGGCACCCATCAGCCGCCGGGGGCCGGAGGCATCGAGGGCGCCAATCCGGCGATCGCGGAGTACGAGGCGTACGGCCTCTCGCTGGTCCCGCCGGGCGAGGGCCTCGCCCGGCTCGCGGAGACCGTCGAGATCCTGAAGGGGATGTGGACCCGAGACGTCTTCGACTTCGACGGACGCCACTACCGGCTCCGGGGCACGCGGTGCGAGCCCAAGCCCGTGCAGCGGCCCGGTCCCCCGCTGCTCATCGGCGGTTGGGGCACCCGGCTGCTGCGGCTGGTCGCCGAGCACGCCGACATCTGGAACGTTCCCGGACCGCCGCACAACACCGTCGAGTACGTCGCCGAACGCGCCCGCGTCCTCGACGCGCACTGCGCCGACCTGGGTCGCGACCCGGCCGGGATCACGCGCTCGGTCCAGGTCCTGGTGTCCTACGACGATCCGGCCGCGACGCGGGAGTCGGTCGGGCGACTCGTCGACGCCGGGATGAACCACATCGTGCTGAGTCTGCCGCGCCCCTATCCGCCGGGCGTGGCCCGGTGGCTCGCCGACGAGATCATCGCCGGGCGGCACTCGACGGACGCGAGTGCCACCCGGCCGCCAGTCACGGCATGAACGAGTACGCGCCGGTCACGGCATGAGCTGGTACTCCGGGAAGTTGCCGGGCAGCCGCTCCCCCACCGGGCCGTGTGTCACCGCGCGGATGAGGAGTTCGCCGCCGACGAAGGCGCCGCGCCAGGACGCGCCGAAGCCGCCGAACAGTTCGTCGCGGTCGCCGCGGGAGCGTGGCTTGCCGTGGCCGACCTTGAACGCGCGGATCTGCGGGGCCAGTCGGTCGTAGGTCGCCCGGTCGTCGGTGGACAGGGTGGCGACCAGGGCGCCGTTGGACGCGTTCATCGCGGCCAGCAACTCGGCCTCCGTGTCGACCAGGACGATGGTGTCGACCGGGCCGAACGGTTCCGCGTGGTGCAGCGGGGACGACGGGGGCGGGTTGAGGAGCGTGACGGGTCGGACGTACGCCGAAGTGTCCTGCCCGGGAAGGAAGTTGGCCTCGGACAGCTTGCCCCGATGCAACGGTACGGCGCCGCGGTCGATCGCCTCGGCCACCTGGTCGTGGAGTTCCTTGGCCTTGGCCGCGTTGATCACCGGGCCGAAGTCCAGTTCCGGGTACGGGTCTTGGGCGTGCCGGACCGCAAGGGGGTGACCGACGCGGAGAGTTCGGACCGCCGGGAGGTAGGCCGTGAGGAACTCGTCGAACAGCTCACGCTGGACGACGAAGCGCGGATACGCCGTGCAGCGCTGCTTGCCGTAGTCGAAGAGCTTGGGGATGACGGCGGTGAGCGTGTCCCAGTCCGTGTGGTTCCAGATGCCCCAGGTGTTGAGTCCTTCCTGTTCGAGTATGTGCCGCTTGCCCAGGTCGGCTACGGCCGTGGCCACCGCGGCTCCGGTGTCGCGGCCGCCGACGAAGGAGACGCAGCCGATCTCGGGCGCGCGGACCAGCGCCTCCGACAGCTCGCCTCCGCTGCCGCTGACGAGGGTGACGGGAATCCCCTCGCGCGCGGCGAGCGCCGCCGCCAGGGTGAGGCAGGCGACGCCGCCGTCGGTCGGGGTCTTTGCGATGACCGCGTTCCCCGCCAGCGCCTGGACCAACATCGCGTGGACGAGCACGCTCATCGGGTAGTTCCAGCTCGCGATGTTGGACACCGGGCCGTCCAGCGGGGTGCGGCCGGCGAGCATCGGCTCGATGCCGTCGACGTACCAGCGCACACCGTCGATGGACCGGTCCACGTCCGCCTGCGCGAGCCGCCAGGGCTTGCCGATCTCCCAGACCAGCAGCAGCGCGAGGAGTTCGCGGTGCTCGGTCAGGGCGTCCAGCGTGGCGGCGACACGGGCCCGCCGCTCGTCGAGCGGGACGTGACGCCAGCCCCGGTGCTGGTCGAGGGAGGCCCGTACGGCCTGGTGGGCGGTGGTCCGGTCGAGGCGGGGCGGGCCCGCGATGGGGCTGCCGTCAACGGGAGTTGTGGCGGGCAGGACCCGGCCGTCCCGCTGCCAGGCAGCGTTCCAGAGGTTGAGGACACGGTCGTCCTGGAACGCCTCGGGCGCGACGGCGAGGCAACGCCGCCAGGCGTCACTCCAGGACGTGCCCGCCTTGAGGATCGAGGGATAAAGGGTGGGGGTGGGGGTGGGGGTGGGGGTCGAACTGGGTGTGAGGGTTGATGCCATGCTTCTGCTCCGCTCTCGGTGCACAGTCGGGGCGGGGTGAGGCAGGAACGGTCCTACATACGAACTGTCGTACATATGAAGCTAGTTGCGCTCGAAGGAGCGCAACAGTCACGCCACATCAACTATGAGTGACATCACTTGCCGCTTACGGGAGGTTCAGTGCCGCTCACGGGAGATTCAACCGGTCCAGCACCAGCCGCGCGGTCTCCGTCGGCGTGCTTCCGACCTTCACTCCTACGGCCTCCAGCGCCTCCTTCTTGGCCGCCGCCGTACCGGAGGAGCCCGACACGATGGCGCCCGCGTGGCCCATCGTCTTGCCCTCGGGCGCGGTGAAGCCGGCGATGTAACCGACGACCGGCTTGCTGACGTGGTCGCGGATGTACGCGGCGGCGCGTTCCTCCGCGTCACCGCCGATCTCCCCGATGAGGACGACGAGTTCGGTGTCGGGGTCGTCCTGGAACGCGGCGAGGCAGTCGATGTGGGTCGTGCCGACGACGGGGTCTCCGCCGATGCCGACGCAGGTCGAGAACCCGATGTCCCGTAGTTCGTACATGAGTTGGTAGGTGAGCGTGCCCGACTTGGACACCAGGCCGATGCGTCCCGGCTTGGTGATGTCGGCGGGGATGATGCCCGCGTTGGCCTGCCCGGGGGTGATCAGGCCGGGGCAGTTGGGGCCGATGACCCGGGTGCCCTTCGACGTGGCGTACGCCGTGAAGGCGACCGAGTCGTGGACCGGGATGCCTTCGGTGATGACAACCGCGAGGCCGATGCCCGCGTCGGCGGCCTCGATCACGGCCGCCTTCGCGAAGGCCGGCGGCACGAACACGACGCTGACATCGGCTCCCGTCGACCGCATACCGTCGGCGACCGACCCGAAGACGGGAACGGCCCGGTCGTCGAAGTCGACGGTACGGCCGGCCTTGCGCGGGTTGACGCCGCCGACGACGTTCGTGCCGGCCGCGAGCATCCGGCGGGTGTGCTTCATGCCTTCGCCGCCGGTCATGCCCTGGACGAGGACCTTGCTCTCCTTGGTGAGGTAGATCGCCATGTCCCGGCTCCTTAGCGTGCGTTGGCGAGGTCGGCGGCGCGGCGGGCGGCGCCGTCCATGGTGGTGGCCTGCTGGACCAGCGGATGCGCGTGCCCGTCGAGGATGGCCCGTCCCCGGGCCGCGTTGTTGCCGTCGAGCCGGACGACCAGCGGCTTGGTCAACTGCACGGATTCCAGGGCCCGTACGATGCCGTCGGCCACCGCGTCGCACGCGGTGATCCCGCCGAAGACGTTGACGAACACCGACTTCACGGCCGGGTCGGAGAGGATGACGGACAGTCCGTCGGCCATGATCTGGGCCGACGCCCCGCCGCCGATGTCGAGGAAGTTGGCGGGGCGGGCGCCGCAGCCGGCGACCACGTCGAGCGTCGACATGACCAGGCCCGCGCCGTTGCCGATGATGCCGACCTCGCCGTCGAGCTTGACGTAGTTGAGCCCCTTCGCGGCGGCCGCCGCCTCCAGCGGATCGTCGTGCGCCGCTCCCTCGGCACCCCAACGCGCCTGCCGGAAACGGGCGTTGTCGTCGAGGGTGACCTTGCCGTCGAGGGCGAGGATCTGCCCCTGCCGGGTGCGCACGAGCGGGTTGACCTCGACGAGGACTGCGTCCTCGCGGACCAGCACCTCCCACAGCCGTACGAGGACGTCTACGGTCTGCGGCGGCAGGCCGGCCGCCTCGGCGATCTCGCCCGCCTTGGCCGAGGTGACGCCCTCGGCCGGGTCGATGTGTATACGCGCGACCGCCTCCGGTCGGCTGGCGGCGATCTCCTCGATCTCCATACCGCCCTCCGCGGACGCGATCGCGAGGAAGCGGCCCGCCGCGCGGTCGAGGACGTAGGAGACGTAGAACTCGCTCTCGATGTCGACCGGTTGGGCCAGCATCACCTTGCCGACCGTGTGGCCCTTGATGTCCATGCCGAGGATCTGCCGTGCCGTCAGCTCGGCGGCGGCCGGGTCCGCTGCGAGCTTCACTCCACCCGCTTTACCTCGCCCACCGGTCTTGACCTGCGCCTTCACCACGACGCGTCCGCCCAGCCTGCGGGCGATCTCACGTGCCTCCTTGGACGAGGTGGTGACCTCGGCCCTCGGCACCAAGATGCCGTGTTCCTCGAAGAGTTCCCTTGCCTGGTGCTCGTACAGGTCCATCCGCGCTCCTGACTTAAAAGTGCCGCACGCCCCCTGGACACCACCCACCGGATGCGGGATAACAAGTTTCATACAGTATTCGTCGACTGTATGCAATGTACCGAGAGAGAGTTCCAACCCCCTACGAAGGGACAGGACTTCGCCATGCCCGACGACACCCAGGACGTGATTTCCGGTGGTCATCTCGTCGCCAAAGCCCTGAAGGCCGAGGGGGTCGACCGCATCTACACCCTGTGCGGCGGCCACATCATCGACATCTACGACGGCTGCGTCGACGAGGGCATAGAAGTCGTCGACGTACGCCACGAACAGGTGGCAGCCCACGCGGCGGACGGCTACGCACGCATCACCGGCAGGCCGGGGTGCGCGGTGGTCACCGCGGGTCCCGGTACGACCGACGCCGTCACCGGTGTCGCCAACGCCTTCCGCGCCGAGTCCCCGATGCTGCTGATCGGCGGCCAAGGGGCCCTCACCCAGCACAAGATGGGGTCCCTCCAGGACCTCCCGCACGTCGACATGATGACGCCGATCACCAAGTTCGCGGCGACCGTGCCGGACACGGCGCGCGCCGCCGACATGGTGTCGATGGCGTTCCGCGAGTGCTACCACGGCGCGCCCGGCCCCTCCTTCCTGGAGATCCCGCGTGACGTCCTCGACGCGAAGGTGCCGGTGGGCAAGGCGCGGGTGCCGAAGCCCGGGGCGTACCGCGCCTCGACCCGCTCACCCGGCGACCCCGAGGCGATCGAGAAGCTCGCCGACCTGCTGGTCCACGCCGAGAAGCCGGCGATCCTGTTGGGCAGTCAGGTGTGGACAACTCGTGGTACCGAGGCGGCCATTGACCTCGTCCGCACACTCAACATCCCCGCGTACATGAACGGCGCCGGGCGCGGCACCCTCCCGCCCGGCGACCCGCACCACTTCCAGCTCTCGCGCCGGTACGCCTTCTCCAACGCCGACGTCATCGTCATCGTCGGCACGCCCTTCGACTTCCGCATGGGCTACGGCAAACGGCTGTCGCCGGACGCGACCGTCGTGCAGATCGACCTCGACTACCGCACCGTCGGCAAGAACCGGGACATCGACCTCGGCATCGTCGGCGACGCGGGGCTCGTGCTGAAGTCGGTCGCCGAGGCCGCCTCGGGACGCCTCAACGGCGGTGCGTCCCGGCGCAAGGAGTGGCTCGACGAGCTGCGCGCCGCCGAACAGACCGCGATCGAGAAGCGGTTGCCCAGCCTGAAGTCGGACGCGTCACCGATCCACCCCTACCGCCTGGTCAGCGAGATCAACGACTTCCTCACCGAGGACTCCATCTACATCGGCGACGGCGGCGACATCGTCACCTTCTCCGGGCAGGTCGTGCAGCCCAAGTCGCCCGGCCACTGGATGGATCCGGGGCCGCTGGGCACCCTCGGCGTCGGCATCCCGTTCGTGCTCGCGGCGAAGCAGGCACGGCCGGACAAGGAGGTCGTCGCGCTCTTCGGCGACGGCGCGTTCTCCCTCACCGGCTGGGACTTCGAGACCCTCGTCCGCTACGACCTCCCCTTCGTCGGAATCGTCGGCAACAACTCCTCGATGAACCAGATCCGTTACGGCCAGGCCGCCAAGTACGGCCTGGAACGCGAGCGGGTCGGCAACACCCTCGGGGACGTCCACTACGACAAGTTCGCCCAGATGCTGGGCGGTTACGGCGAGGAGGTCCGCGACCCCGCCGACATCGGCCCCGCGCTCCAGCGCGCCCGTGAGTCGGGCAAGCCGTCGCTGATCAACGTCTGGGTCGACCCGGACGCGTACGCCCCCGGAACCATGAACCAGACGATGTACAAGTGAGGTGAACGGCCATGACCGCCAGGGCACTTGAGGGCATCCGCGTCCTCGACATGACGCACGTCCAGTCCGGCCCCTCCGCGACCCAACTGCTCGCCTGGCTCGGCGCCGACGTCGTCAAGCTGGAGGCGCCGACCGGTGACATCACGCGCAAGCAGCTGCGCGACCTCCCGGACGTCGACTCGCTCTACTTCACGATGCTCAACTGCAACAAGCGGAGCATCACCCTCAACACCAAGACCGAGCGCGGCAAGGAGATCCTCACCGAGCTGATCCGGCGCTCCGACGTCATGGTCGAGAACTTCGGGCCGGGCGCGGTCGACCGTATGGGGTTCACCTGGGATCGCATACAGGAGATCAATCCCCGGATCGTGTATGCGTCCATCAAGGGCTTCGGGGACGGCCCGTACACCAACTTCAAGGCGTACGAGGTCGTCGCGCAGGCGATGGGCGGGTCGATGTCGACCACCGGCTTCGAGGACGGGCCACCGCTGGCCACGAGCGCTCAGATCGGTGACTCCGGCACCGGAGTGCATACAGTAGCCGGGATACTGGCGGCACTGTTCCAGCGCGAGAGCACCGGCCGCGGTCAGCGGGTCAACGTCGCCATGCAGCACGCCGTGCTGAACCTGTGCCGGGTGAAGCTGCGCGACCAGCAGCGTCTGGCGCACGGGCCGCTCGCCGAGTACCCGAACGACGACTTCGGCGACGAGGTGCCCCGCTCGGGCAACGCGTCCGGCGGCGGCCAGCCCGGCTGGGCGGTCAAGTGCGCGCCGGGCGGCCCGAACGACTACGTGTACGTCATCGTGCAGCCCGTCGGCTGGAAGCCGCTCACGGAGTTGATCGGCCGGCCCGAGCTGGCCGAGGACCCCGAGTGGGCGACGCCGGAGGCCCGGTTGCCGCAGCTCTCCAAGATGTTCCAGCTGATCGAGGAGTGGTCCTCCACGCTGCCCAAGTGGGAGGTGCTGGAGCGGCTCAACGCCCACAACATCCCGTGCGGGCCGATCCTTTCGACCAGGGAGATCATCGAGGACGCCTCGCTGGTCGCCAACGAGATGGTCGTGACGGTGCCGCACCCCGAGCGCGGCGAGTTCGTCACCGTGGGCAGCCCGCTCAAGCTCTCCGACTCCCCTGTGGACGTGACCAGTTCACCGCTGCTCGGCGAGCACAACGAAGAGGTCTACATCGGCGAACTCGGTCTCGGCGACGAAGAGTTGCGCCTGCTCAAGTCGAACGGGGTGATCTGACGTGATGGCAGAGGACCGGGTCCTGAAGGTGCGCGCACTCCTCGACTCCGTACGGGCCCAGGGGCGGGCCGCGCTGACCGCGCCGGAGGGGAAGGTGGTCGCCGACGCGTACGGGATCGCCGTACCGGGTGAGGAGTTGGCGACGGACGTCGACGAGGCCGTGGCGTACGCGGCACGGTTCGGCGGGCCCGTCGTGATGAAGATCGTGTCCCCCGACATCCTGCACAAGACCGACGCCGGCGGAGTGATCGTCGGGGTCGAGGGCGCGGCGGACGTACGGGCCGCGTTCCACAAGATCATCGACAATGCCCGGGCGTACGACGCGCAGGCTCGCATCGAAGGCATCCAGGTCCAGGAGTTGCTGCCGCAGGGCCAGGAGGTCATCGTCGGCGCGGTGACCGACCCGACGTTCGGGAAGGTGGTCGCGTTCGGGCTCGGCGGAGTGCTCGTCGAGGTGCTGAAGGACGTGACGTTCCGGCTCGCTCCCGTGAGCCCGGACGAGGCACTGTCGATGCTGGACTCGATCCGGGCGGCGGAGATCCTGCGCGGGGTGCGCGGCGCACCGGCCGTCGACCGGTGGGCGATCGCGGAGCAGATCCGCCGGGTGTCCCAACTGGTCGCGGACTTCCCGGAGATCGCCGAGGTGGACCTCAACCCGGTGATCGCCACTCCGGAGGGCGCGGTCGCGGCGGACATCCGGGTGATCCTCGCCGAGTCGCAGCCGGTACCCCGTCGACGGTATACACGCGACGAGATCCTGACGACCATGCGCCGGTTGATGGAGCCGAACTCGGTCGCCGTGATCGGTGCCTCGAACGAGCAGGGCAAGATCGGCAATTCGGTGATGCGCAACCTCGTCGACGGCGGCTTCGCCGGGGAGATCCATCCGGTGAACCCCAAGGCCGATGACATTCTGGGCCGCAAGGCGTACAAGAGTGTCACGGACGTTCCCGGTGAGGTGGATGTGGCCGTCTTCGCCATTCCCGCCAAGTTCGTGGCAGCGGCACTGGAGGAGGTGGGTCGCAAGAACATCCCCAACGCCGTCCTCATCCCCTCCGGGTTCGCGGAGACCGGCGAAGTCGCGCTCCAGGACGAGATCGTGGCGATCGCCGAGCGCTACGGCGTCCGCCTCCTCGGGCCGAACATCTACGGCTACTACTCGACCTGGCACGACCTGTGCGCCACGTTCTGCACGCCGTACGACGTGAAGGGCGGGGTGGCGCTGACCTCGCAGTCCGGTGGCATCGGGATGGCGATCCTGGGGTTCGCGCGGACCACGAAGACGGGGGTGTCGGCGATCGTCGGGCTCGGCAACAAGTCGGACCTGGACGAGGACGACCTGCTGACCTGGTTCGGCGAGGACCCGCACACCGAGTGCATCGCGATGCACCTGGAGGACCTCAAGGACGGCCGCGCGTTCGTGGAGGCGGCCCGAAAGACCGTGCCACGTAAGCCGGTTGTGGTGTTGAAGGCGGGTCGCACGGCGGCGGGTGCGAAGGCCGCCGGCTCGCACACGGGCGCGCTGGCCGGCGACGACGCCGTGTACGAGGACATCCTCAAGCAGGCCGGTGTCATCCGGGCCCCCGGGCTCAACGACATGCTGGAGTACGCGCGCGGCCTGCCCGTGCTGCCCACTCCCAAGGGCGACAACATCGTGATTATCACGGGCGCCGGCGGCAGTGGCGTGCTCCTCTCCGACGCGGTGACCGACAACGGTCTTTCCCTGATGGAGATTCCGCCGGATCTCGACGCGTCCTTCCGCAAGTTCATCCCGCCCTTCGGGGCCGCGGGCAACCCGGTCGACATCACCGGGGGCGAGCCGCCGTCGACGTACGAGGCGACGATCCGGCTGGGTCTGGAGGACCCGCGCATCCACGCGCTGGTCCTCGGCTACTGGCACACCATCGTCACTCCCCCGATGGTCTTCGCGGAGCTCACCGCGCGCGTGGTCGCCGAGTTCAGGGAACGCGGCATCGAGAAGCCGGTGGTGGCGTCGCTCGCGGGTGACGTCGAGGTCGAGGAGGCCTGCCAGTACCTGTACGAGCGCGGGGTCGTGGCGTACCCGTACACGACGGAGAAGCCGGTGGCCGTGCTGGGCGCGAAGTACCAATGGGCGCGCGCGGCAGGGCTGTTGGGCGGTGGTTCATGACGTGAGCCGACGCGGGGCCGGCCGACAGTGCGGTCGGCCGGCCCCCGGGACCCGTGCGCACGCGAAAGGCATTGGACAGGGGGCGCTGGCCAGACTTTCGACGCGAGGGGCACTGAGCGATGGCAACAACGGACTACCCGACGTCCGTCTCCTACAGGGAGGTGACGGACCGTCACGGCCGCGTGTACCGCATCGGTGAATCCGATGTCGACATCATGGGCCGGGCGCGCAAGTGGATGGTCGTCCTGCCCTGGGTGGGCATGATGGGCATCAGCTCCGCCGAGTACGCGTTCACGTCGGCGGAGGAGACGCTCCACGACGCGCATCTGTGGAGCAGTGGACACATCTTCTGGCTGATGGGCGTCTGGATATTCTTCCAGGCGGCCGTGGCCTTCCCTGCCGGGCAGTTGCGCGAAAGCGGCAGACTCCCGGCCCGTACGGCCATGTTGATCGGCGCGCTCGGCACACTGCTGGGCTATCTCGCGCTCGCCTTCGCACCGAACGTGCTCGTCGCCTACCTCGGCTTCGGCATGTGCAGCGGTATCGGCGCCGGTCTTGTGTACGCGACCTGCGTGAACATGGTCGGCAAGTGGTATCCGGAGCGCAAGGGCGGCAAGACGGGCTTCGTCAACGGCGGATTCGCCTACGGGTCCGTGCCGTTCGTGTTCCTCTTCACCTCCGTACTCGACCTCGGCAACTACAAGGTGCTGCTCAGCCTGGTCGGCGTCGGGCTGTGTCTGGTGGTGGCCTCGGCGGGCTGGTTCTTCCGCGATCCGCCGAAGAACTGGTGGCCCGCGACCGTCGATCCGCTCCGCACGACCCAAGACCCCAGGATCCGGCGGGCGTTGGAGAAGAACCCGCCGGCGATCAAGCAGTACACACCCAAGGAGGCCGCCCGTACCCCCGTGCTCTGGATGATGTGGTTCTGTCTGCTGTGCACGGCCGGCATCAACATCTTCGGCATCGCCTTCCAGGTGCCGTTCGGCAAGGACATGGGCTTCGCGGGCGGGATCGTGGCCACGGCGATGTCCCTGAAAGCGATCGTGAACGGCACCGGGCGCGGTGTCATCGGCTGGATCTCCGACCGCTACGGCCGCCGCCACACCCTGATCATCGTGTGCCTCGTGCTCGGCACGGCCCAGTTCGGCGTGCTGGTCTCGGGCCAGATGGGCAGCATGCCGTTCTTCCTGTTCTGCTCCATGGTCTCGGGTTTCGGCGGCGGGGCGATCTTCCCGCTGTTCGCGGCCATGACGGCCGACTACTTCGGTGAGAACAACAACGCCAGCAACTACGGGATGGTCTACAGCTCGAAGCTGATCTCGGGGCTCGTCGGCTCCGGTCTGGGCGCGGTCGTCGTCGGTGAGTGGGACTACCACGGCGCGTTCGTCCTGGCCGGTTCCGTGGGCCTGGCCTCCGCGGTGCTGGCGCTCTTCCTCAAGGCACCGGGCAGGCCCAGCGCCCGACGCATCGTCCCCAATCCGCACCCGCTCGGCGAGGAGATGGCGTGACATGACCGCAGATCCCATCACCACGAACGAATCCGGCGCCGCGAACCGTCCCTACCGTGAAGTGACCGACGCCCACGGCCGCGTCTACCGCGTCGGCGAGACCGACCGGGACATCCTCGGCCACTCGCGCAAGATCATGATCTATCTGCCGTGGATCGCCATGATGGCGATCAGTGTCTTCGAGTACGCGTACGGCTCCGCGGAGGACACCCTGTCCAGCGCGCACGGCTGGACGCAGAGCAACACCTTCTGGATCCTGAGCATTTGGGTCTTCTTCCAGGCCGGCATCGCCTTCCCGGCGGGCTGGATGCGGGAGAAGGGCATCCTGTCGGCCCGCAGGGCGATGTACATCGGCTCCGTGCTGTGCGTGATCGGTTTCCTCGCACTGTCCCACCTGGACAACGTGTGGCTGGCGATCATCGGCTTCGGCGTCATCGGAGGCATCGGCGCCGGTCTGGTCTACGCGACCTGCATCAACATGGTCGGCAAGTGGTTCCCCGAACGGCGGGGCGCCCGCACCGGGTTCGTCAACGGCGGCTTCGCCTACGGCTCGCTGCCCTTCATCTTCATCTTCAACTACGCCTTCGACACCGGGAATTACCACCGGGTCCTGGACCTGATCGGCTGCTACATCCTGATCGTGGTGTTCGGGTGCGCGTTCTTCTTCAAGGACCCGCCGAAGAACTGGTGGCCCGCCGACATCGACCCGCTGACCTACGGCGGCAACGACAAGAGCGCGACGAGCCTCGTCAAGAACCCGCCCGCCGTAAAGCAGTTCACGCCCAAGGAGGCCATCCGCACGGGCATGCTGCCCCTGATGTGGCTGTCCATCGTGCTGACCGCCGGGGTGTCCATCTTCGGGATCTCCTTCCAGGTCGACTTCGCCAAGGACGTGGGCTTCGGCCCGCTGGTGGCGGCCTCCTCGATGGGCATCATGGCCGTCATCAACGGCATCGGCCGCGCGGTGGTCGGCTGGCTGTCCGACCTGTGGGGCCGCAAACTCACCCTGGTCTTCGTCATCCTCGTCCTGGGCCTCGCCCAGTTCGGCGTGATCTGGGCCGGCGACATCAAGAGCGAGTGGCTGTTCCTGTTCTTCGCCTTCCTCTCCGGCTTCGGCGGCGGCGCCTTCTACCCGATGTTCGCCGCCCTGACCCCGGACTACTTCGGCGAGAACTTCAACGCCACCAACTACGGCCTGGTGTACAGCGGCAAGCTGGTCAGCGGCCTGTTCGGCGGCGGCCTCGGCTCCATGGTGGTGGCGGCCTGGGGCTACAACGGCGCGTACGCACTGGCCGGCGGCGTCTCGATGGTGGCGGCGGCGATCGCCATGCTGCTACGTCAACCCGGGCGCGGAGACAGGGAGTCGGCTCCCGTTCCCCAACCACAGCCCGCGACCTGACAGTTCGTACGACACAGCCGTACACCTGGACCTACCTGATGGCCCTCCCCGATGGGAGGGCCATCACCGACTCGCATGCGCTGCAACAGCCCCGCACAACCTCAGGACTTGGCGCGCTCGTGATACGACCGCCGGGTGTGCTCGGTGTGTTCACGCATCAGCAGGCCGGCGCGCAGCTCGTCGCGGGCCGCGATCGCGTCGATCAGGGTGCGGTGCTCGATCCAGGACGTCAGGCCGCGCTGACGGGCCACCGGCGTGTAGTACCAGCGGACCCGGCGGTCGACCTGCGCGGCGAGTTCGGCGAGGACGGCGTTGCCGGCCAGCTCCATGATCTTCGCGTGGAAGCGGGCGTTCATCGCGACGGCGGCGTCCACGTCGTCGGCGTCGACGGCGCGCTCGCCCTCCGCGCACAGCTCCTCCAGGACGGCGATGCCCGCCTTGCCCGCGTTGACGGCGGCGAGCCGGGCGGCCTCGGCCTCCAACAGCGTGCGTACGGTGAGGAGTTGGTCGGCCTCCTCCTCCGTCGGCTCGTGCACGAACGCGCCCTGCGCGGGCCGCAGATCGACCCAGCCCTCGGTGTTGAGCCGCTGCAGCGCCTCCCGCACGGGCTGCCGGGACACCCCGAGGTGCCCGGCGAGTTCGCTCTCGACGAGATGCTGACCGGGCTGGAGGGCGCGCGTGGTGATGAGTTCGAGCAGCGCCTCGTAGACGCGGTCGCGCAGCGGGCCCGGACGTTCGAGCTTGGGCACCGCCCCCTGCGGCAGTCCTTGCGACAACATCGCGGTCCCCCTCCTGGGCAACATCGGCATTTTGCAGACAGTAGCCAGCAGACAGTGGCCGTATGACCAAGTATCGATTGTCTTTCGTCTACAGTCTACGGCGCACAGTAGCCAGAGAACACAGGAGTCGACCTCGTCACATCCGGCGCCATGTCCGGGCGTGTGCGCAGGTCACGGGCAGCGGACGACCTGGCCGGCGTACGACAGATTTCCGCCGAACCCGAACAGCAGGACGGGGTCGCCGGTGCGGACGGCACCCTGTTCGACGAGCTTCGAGAACGCGAGGGGGATGCTGGCGGCGGAGGTGTTGCCCGATTGGATGACATCGCGGGCGACGACCGCGTTGACGGCACCGATCTTCTCGGCGAGGGGCTCGATGATGCGCAGGTTCGCCTGGTGGAGGACGACGCCGGCGAGGTCGGCGGGGGTCAGGCCGGCCTTCTCGCAGGCCTTGCGGGCGATCGGCGGGAGCTGGGTGGTGGCCCAGCGGTAGACGCTCTGGCCCTCCTGCGCGAACCGCGGGGGCGTGCCCTCGATCCGTACCGCGTGCCCCATCTCGGGCACGGAACCCCACAGCACCGGTCCGATGCCGGGCTCCTCGGCGGCCTCGACGACGGCGGCCCCCGCTCCGTCGCCGACGAGGACACAGGTCGTACGGTCGCTCCAGTCGGTGACCTCGGACATCTTGTCGGCGCCGATGACCAGGGCCCGTACGGCCGCTCCCGCGCGGATCGTGTGGTCGGCGGTGGCCAGGGCGTGGGTGAAGCCGGCGCACACGACGTTGACGTCCATGGCGGCGGGCGACGGGATGCCCAGCCGGGCGGAGACGCGCGCCGCCATGTTCGGGGAGCGGTCGATGGCCGTGGAGGTGGCGACCAGGACCAGGTCGATGTCCGCGGGCGTCAGGCCCGCGGCGGCGAGGGCCTTGGCGGCGGCGTGCGCGGCCAGCTCGTCGACCGGTTCGTCGGGCCCGGCGATGTGGCGGGTCTTGATGCCCACCCGGGAGGTGATCCACTCGTGACTGGTGTCGACCATGCCCGCCAGATCCTCGTTGGTGAGTACCTTGGCGGGCTGGTAGTGGCCGACGGCGGCGATCCGCGTGCCGTTCATGGGTGGTCCCCTCGTTGCCTTGGGTAGCGGGATCCACCAGTCTTGCCAGTGACTCGCGGGTACGGCGGCAGGTGATGCCACAGGAAACAGCCGTCCCGGTTGTCGGCTTCTGTCATCCGTCCCGGGGTTGACGGTGTCGCCCGAACATTCAGCCGGTGAACAGCTGCTTCGCCTTGAGGACGAGTTCGTACAGACCGTACACAAGTGGTGCGCCCACCCAGAGCCAGGCGAAGGCGATCAGTGGCCTCCGGTCAGGCGGACTCTGACTGCTGTCGTTCGACATCGTCGGCCTCCCTCGGGGCGGGGATGTGGTGGCGGGCGTTGACGGGCCGGACGAGTTCGTTGGCGACGAAGCCGATGACGAGCAGCCCGATCATGATGATGAAGGACGTGTCGTAGAGGGACGCGCCGTGTTTGCCGGCGGCCTTCTGGTGGTCGGCGATCCAGTTCACGATCAGCGGTCCGAGGACACCGGCCAGGGACCAGGCGGTGAGCAGCCGGCCGTGGATCGCGCCGACCTGGTAGGTCCCGAAGAGGTCCTTCAGGTAGGCGGGCACGGTCGCGAAGCCGCCGCCGTAGAAGGAGAGGATCACCAGGGCGCACAGGATGAACAGCGGTTTCGAGGAGTCGCCGAACAGCGCGATGAGCGCGTACATGACCGCTCCGACGCCGAGGTAGAGGCGGTAGATGTTCTTGCGGCCGATCAGGTCGGAGGTCGAGGACCAGCCGATACGGCCCGCCATGTTGGCCGCCGAGAGCAGGGCGACGAAACCGGCCGCGGCCGACACCGAGACCGGTGTGGAGGTGTCCGCGAAGAAGTCCGTGATCATCGGGGCGGCCTTCTCCAGGATGCCGATGCCCGCGGTCACGTTCATGCACAGGACGACCCACAGGCACCAGAACTGCGGGGTGCGTACGGCGCTGTTGGCGGAGACCTGCACGCCGGCGAGGACGCTGGGCGCGTTCTCGACAGGCTTCTCCGTGCGCGGCACCCGGACGAGCAGCACGCCGAGTGTCATGAAGACCGCATACGAAAGACCGAGTACAAGGAACGACTGGGCGATTCCGGTGTTGTCGGAGCCGAACGACTTCAGCATCTGGGCCGTCCACGGGGAGGCGATGAGCGCGCCGCCGCCGAAGCCCATGATGGCTATGCCGGTGGCCATGCCGGGCCGGTCCGGGAACCACTTGATCAGGGTCGAGACCGGTGAGATGTAGCCGATGCCGAGGCCGATCCCGCCGACGAAGCCGTAGCCGAGGACGATCAGCCAGAACTGTTTCGTCTCCGCGCCCAGCGCGGAGATCAGGAAGCCGGAGGAGAAGCAGATCAGGGCGACGGTCATCGCCCAGCGCGGTCCGTTGCGTTCGACGAGGGTGCCGCCGAACGCGGCCGACAGACCGAGCATGACGATCGCGAGCTGGAAGGGCAGCGCGCTCTGCGTGCCGCTGAGGTTCAGTGAGGATTCGAGCGGCGGCTTGAAGACGCTCCAGGCGTAGGCCTGGCCGATGGAGAGGTGTACCGAGAGGGCGGCGGGCGGAACCAGCCAGCGGCTCCACGCCGGGGGTGCGACTGGGGGACTCATGATCCCGGACGGTAGGGAGTGGCAAGGGAGTTGAGAAGGCGGCGCGTCGACCGTATGCGATGAGCGGTATGCAGAGTGCGCCGAACGGTCGCCGCCGAGTCGCTCCGCCTGTTGTGGTGAGAGGGGCGGGCCTCAGTTCTGGACGGACTCGGCGATCCGCCGGGCGGCCTGGGCGGGGGTGAGGTGCGTGGTGTCGACGACCTCGGCCTCACGGTGCAGCCAGGTGCGGGCCGCCTCGGCGTAGGGCTCCAGGTAGGCGAGACGGAAGGCGGAGGGACCCATGACGGTGTCCCCCTCGATGCGCCCGCGGAGGGTGTCCTGGTCGGCGTGGAGGACGAAGTGCCGTACCGGAATGGCGTGTTGGGCGAGGCCCGTGCTGATCTCGCGCCAGTACCGCTCGACCAGGACCGTCATGGGCATCACCAGGGTGCCGCCGGTGTAGTCGAGCACGCGGCGGGCGGTCTCGACGACGAGCGGCCGCCATGGCGGCCAGTGCTGGAAGTTGTCCGTCGCGGGCAGCCCCGGTGCGATGTCCATGAGCGTCTCGCCGACCTTCTCGGCGTCGAACACCCGTGAATCCGGGATCAGTTGCTGCACGAGCGGACCGGTCGTCGTCTTGCCCGCGCCGTGGGTGCCGTTGAGCCATACGATCACGGGCTCGACGCTAGCGCGGCTCGGACCGCGGGATCAGGGGATCCGGGGCACAGCGCACTGCCCCTGTCCGAACCCTTGCTGGGCCACTCTCCATACTGTAGACAATATTTCGTCGACACTGTTCAACACCGTTCAACTCCGCCCGGCGCTGTCCGGGCGGAAACCACCTCCGCGGTACTCCCTCGACCGAACGGAGAGTCTCCAGTGAGAGTCGCAGTCCTCGGCGCCGGTGCGATCGGCGCCTATGTCGGCGCCGCGCTCCACCGTGCGGGCGCCGATGTGCATCTCGTCGCCCGTGGACCGCATCTCGCGGCCATGAGGCAGCACGGCGTCCAAGTCCTCAGCCCGCGCGGCGACTTCACCGCCCGCGCCCATGCCACCGACGACCCGGCCGAGATCGGCCCGGTCGACTTCGTCCTCCTCGGCCTGAAGGCCAACTCGTACGCGGCGTGCGGGCCGCTGATCGAGCCCCTGCTGCACGAGACCACGGCGGTCGTGGCCGCCCAGAACGGCATCCCCTGGTGGTATTTCCACGCGCACGGCGGCCCCTACGACGGGCAGCGCATCGAGAGTGTGGATCCGGACGGCGCGGTCAGTGCGGTGCTCGCGCCCGAACGGGCCGTCGGCTGTGTCGTCTACGCGGCAACCGAGCTGGCGGGACCGGGAGTTGTCCGCCATCTCGAAGGCACCCGGTTCTCCATCGGCGAGCCCGACCGGAGCGTCTCGGCGCGCTGTCTGGCGCTGAGCGAGGCCATGCAGGCGGGCGGGCTGAAGTGCCCGGTCGAGCCGGAGCTGCGCAACGACATCTGGCTCAAGCTGCTCGGCAACATCTCCTTCAACCCGATCAGCGCGCTCGCCCGCGCCACCATGCGGCAGATGTGCCTGCACGGCGGCACCCGCAAGGTCATCGAGATCATGATGACCGAAACGCTCTCCGTCGCCGAGGCACTGGGCTGCGAGGTCGGTGTCTCCATCGAACGGCGGCTCGCGGGCGCGGAACGCGTCGGCGACCACCGCACCTCGACGCTCCAGGACCTGGAGCGCGGCAAGCCGCTCGAACTCGACGTACTCCTCGCGGCCGTGGTCGAGTTGGCGGAGATCACCGGCGTGGAGGTGCCCACCCTGCGCACCGTGCACGCCATCTCGGACCTGCTCGCGCTGAGAAGTGCCGCGTGAGATCGCGAACGGAACGGGAGGGGACGACCGCGGTGTGCGCATATCACGGTGTGCGCGTACCGCGGAGCGGGCCGCGAGCTCACTCCGCGCGTGCAGGACAATGGGATCGGGAAGGTCACCTCGCCGCACGACGGCCCGGTGGCCCACGGCACCCTCCGCAGCAAGGGCCGTTTGGCCACCAGCACGCACAGAACCGGGGCTGATCAGGGCATGGGACGAGTCACGGAACGACGCAAGGTGATCCGGATCCGGGACGGCGCGGTCACCAGCCGCCCGGACACGCTCGTCGCCGAGGAACCCCTGGAGATCCGGCTCAACGGCAAACCGCTCGCGATCACCATGCGCACCCCCGGCGACGACTTCGCGCTCGCGGCCGGGTTCCTGGTCAGCGAAGGTGTACTGGCCAACGCATACGATCTGCAGAACATCGTGTACTGCGCGGGGGCGACCGTAGACGGTTCGAACTCGTACAACGTGGTGGACGTACGGACCGCTCCGGATGTGGTGATTCCGGACATCACGTTGGAGCGCAACGTGTATACGACGTCCTCGTGCGGTCTGTGCGGCAAGGCGAGCCTCGACGCGGTGCGTACGACGGCGCGCTGGCCCATCGCCGACACTCCCCCGGTCCGTGTCGAGCCCTCGCTGCTCGCGAGCCTCCCCGACCGGCTGCGCGCGGGCCAGCGGGTCTTCGACCGGACCGGGGGTCTGCACGCGGCGGCCCTGTTCAGCGAGGAGGGCGAGCTGCTGGACATACGGGAGGACGTGGGCCGGCACAATGCGGTCGACAAGCTGGTCGGCCGTGCCCTGCAGAACGGGGACCTGCCGCTGTCCCGGGTGATCCTGCTGGTGTCGGGCCGGGCCTCCTTCGAACTGGCGCAGAAGGCCGTGATGGCGGGCATCCCGGTGCTGGCGGCGGTGTCGGCGCCCTCGTCGCTCGCCGTGGACCTGGCGGTGGAGACGGGTCTGACCCTGGTGGGCTTCCTGCGGGGCAGCAACATGAACGTGTACGCGGGCGAGGACCGCATCGCCCTCCAGGCCGCGGCCGCCCAGGGCTGAGATCCCCGCCCCGCGTCACGGCGGCGGGGCCCCGACCGGCGGGGAGCGCCCCCTGCGCCGCAGGGGCCCCGCCTCAGCCTCACCCTCCCCCTCACGGGCGGACCGACCTGTCCCCTCAGCTCCGCGCGGTCTGCGCGGTCTCCACGAACGCCGTGATCAGGGGTGAGCGGCGGGCCGCCTCCCAGGCCAGGATCACCTCGTCGGGTTCGGCGTCGGTGACGGGTACGTAGGTGATGTCGGGGCGGGAGTACTGCTCGGCGACGGAGACGGGGACGAGGGTGATGCCCGCGCCGGAGGCCACGGCCTCGAACTTCTCCTCGATGCTGCGGATCGGCACGTCGTCCGGACCGGGGTCGGCGTACCGCAGCCAGGTCTCGCCGGCGAGGTCGGCCGACACCAGGTCCTGCTTGCCGGCGAGGCGGTGGTCGGCGGGCAGCATCGCCACCCGGGTCTCGGTGAACAGCGGCAGCAGCGTGAGGCCCTGCTCGCGGATCGGGCGGCGCAGATAGGCGAGGTCGACGGTGCCGTCGAGGATCAGCTGCTCCTGGTCGTCCCATTCGACCCGGCGGGCCTTGACCTCGACGTCGGGGTGGGCGGCGCCGTACGCCCGCAGCGTGTGGGTGATCACGACGCCCGCGCGGAAGCCGACGACGAGCCGGTGCGGACCCCGCGCGGACCGTTGCACCCTATGACGTGTCGCGTTCGCCGAGGCGAGCAACGCACGTCCGTCGTCGAGGAGTTGGCGACCGGCCGCCGTCAAGGTCACCCCGTGGCTGTCGCGTTCGAAGAGCGTGGCGTCCAAGTCCTTTTCCAGGGCCCGGATCTGACGGCTCAGCACCGGCTGCGCGATGTGCAACTGCTCGGCCGCGCGTCCGAAGTGCAGCAGCTCGGCCACCGCCACGAAGTAGCGGACCTTGCGCAGGTCGAGGTCCATGGGTGCCGCCCTTCCGTACGCCGTCGGCGATGCCTTCAGGGTATCGCCACCGCCGAAAGAGGTCTTGGACGGCGGGGCGACCACGGCCGCAGGCTGGATGACGTCACAGCAACGCGCACAACCCGAAAGGGGCAGGACATGGGACTGCGAGGACAGCGGATCGTCGTCATCGGCGGTACGGCGGGCATCGGGTTCGCGGTCGCGGAGGCGGCCGCACGGGAGGGCGCCCGGGTGGTGGTCGCCTCACGCCGGCAGGAAAGCGTGGACGCGGCACTGAAGCGGCTCCCGGAGGACGCAGAGGGGCGGGTGCTCGACGCGAGCGACGAGGAGGCGGTGCGGGGCTTCTTCGCGGGGCTCGGCGGCTACGACCACCTGGTCTACACGGCGGGTGAGGCACTGCTGATGGAGAGCCTCACGGAGTCCGACCTGGGGCGGGCCCGCGCCTTCCTGGACACCCGGCTGTGGGGCGCCTACACGGCGGTGAAGTACGGCGCCCCGTCGATCCGCGAGGGCGGTTCCGTGGTCCTGACCACGGGCACCGCCGGGCGCAGGCCGCTGCCGGGCACGACCGTCGCCGCCGCCCTGTGCGGGGCGATGGAGTCACTGACCCGTGCACTGGCCCTGGAACTGGCCCCGCTGCGGGTCAACGTGGTCGCGCCCGGTGTGGTCCGCACCGAGCTGTGGCGGGAGTTGGACGACGAGCACCGGGACGGACTGTTCGAGTCCGTCGCCGGGTCGCTGCCGGTCGGCCGGGTGGGCGAGCCGGAGGACCTCGCCGAGGCGTATCTGTACCTGATGCGCGGCGGCTACAGCACCGGTTCGACGGTGGTCGTGGACGGCGGCGGGGTCCTCGTCTGACCGCCCGGCCGCCCGTCTCAACCGCCGCGCGTGAAGCGCACCTCCGCCGCCGTCACCACCGAGCCCAGTCGCGGGAAGTCGAGTTTGACCGATGCCTGGTGCTCGGCCGCGGTGAGTGCGCTCATGGCGTCCTCGACGAAGACGAGTTGGTGGCCGAGGTCGCCGGCGGCGCGGGCCGTGGACTCCACGCCGAGGTTGGTGGCGATCCCGCCGAACACCAGGGTGGTGACGCCCCGTTCACGCAGCCGCTCGTCAAGTCCCGTGCCCTGGAAGCCGCCGATCGTCCGCTTCACGATCTCCAGGTCCCCTTCCCGGAACAGTCCGGCGGCGAGTCCGCTGCCGGCGGGCTGCTCGGCGATGCCGGGACGCTCGACCCGGATCAGCACGACGAGCGCACCGGCGGAGCGGAACACGGCGGTCAACTCCTCGGCCACGGCGAGGACTTCGGTTCCCTTGTACGGTTCGAGCGGCAGCGCGACGATGCGGTCCATCAGGTCGACGAGGACCAGGGCGGTGCGCTCGGGGTCGAGGGCCGGCCGGGGTTCGGGAGTCTGCGGTGGGGTCATGACGGAACGTTAGCCCCCGTCAGCCGTCCGTACCGGAGATCCGGATCAACAGGCCCATGAACTGGTCGCGTTCGGCCGCCGACAGCGGGGCGAGGTCGCGGACGCCGGAGAGCACCACGTGGTGCCACAGCTTCAGTCCTTCGGCCGGCAGGGCGTCGGCGACGAGGGCCCGGCCGGGGCGCACCGGGTGATCGAGTCGCGGAGCGATCTCGGCAAGGTCGTGCTGCGCCCCTGATCGGCACCACCCCACCTGACGATCACTCACCCCCCCCGTCCCTCATGGCGAAGTTATGGGGCGACGGGCACTGCACGCTTCTTGTGAGGCGCCGGAGGCTCCAACTAACGTCTGTGACGCGCCCGTTGGACGTGGGATGTCCGGATGTCCAGACGAATGAAGGGCAGGTAGCACCATGCCGTCGAGTCTTCACGCACGTCTGAGATCCACCCTCACCGCCGCACTCACCCTGGCCGCGCTGCTCACGCTCCCGAGCCCCGCGCACGCCGCCACCGCCCAATCCACCGCCCCCGCCCCCGAGTTCGGCCAACAGGTCCTCTTCAAGGCTCCCCAGGACGCGGGCTACGCCTGCTTCCGGATCCCGGCCGTCGTGAAGACCAAGGACGGCACACTGCTCGCGTTCGCCGAGGGCCGGGTCCTCAACTGCGGTGACGCCGCCGACATCGACATCGTCGTCAAGCGCTCCACGGACGACGGCCTCACCTGGAGTCCGTTGCGGGTCGTCAACCACGGCGGCGGCGACACGCACGGCAACCCGGCGCCCATCGTGGACCGGGAGACGGGCCGCATCCTGCTCGCCGAGACGTACAACACGGGCCGTACGGACAGCGCCGGTTGCTCGGTCCCCTGCGACCGCACCCCGCACCTGCAGTACAGCGACGACGACGGTCTCACGTGGTCGCAGCCGCGTGACCTGAGCGACGAGATCCTGCCCCCGAACTGGAACTCCTGGTACGCCACCGGCCCCGCGCACGGCATCCAGCTCACCCGGGGCAGGCACAGGGGCCGGCTGGTGTTCGGCGTCAACACCGAGACCTGGGACGGCGAGCGAAGCG
>NZ_JBHXME010000153.1:0-26508 GCF_042721125.1 Streptomyces sp. NPDC058469 | reverse complement strand
CGCCGCGGTACTGCACGGCATCCCGGTTGAGCTCCATGTACGCCTCTTCCAGCGAGGCGCGGTGCTCGGACCCCCGCGATCGCGGTCGTCACCGCGAGCCTCGACCTGGACTTCTCGCTTCCGCTCTTCGCCTCGCCCCTGGTGCCGTCTCTGATCCTGACGGGCGCCCAGGCGGGGCCGGACCGGGTCGCGGCCGCCTAGATGGCGGGCGCCCGGGTGGTGGTCGCCGGTGACGGCGCCGGCGTGGAGCCCGCACGGGCCGTGGAAGCGCTCGCCGGCCTGGGGCACACCCGGCTGCTGACCGAGGGCGGGCCGCGGCTGCTGGGGCAGTTCGTGGCCGCCGGAGTGCTCGACGAGCTGTGTCTGGCCCTCTCGCCGATGCTCGTGGCGGGGGAGGCGCAGCGGATCTCCGGAGGGCCGTCGGTTAAGGTTCCCCATCGCTTCGAACTGGTGTCCCTGCTGGAAGAGGCCGGGTTCCTGTTCGGTCGCTACCGTCGGTCCTGAGAACGGGCGGAATGATCCGTTCCGTTTGGTTTTCGACGGGCACACTAAATCCGGCAGTACCCGTGCGATCACGGGGCAGGATGGTTTCCGCAGGGCCTGGACGGCCCACGGAGGAGAGAGGGCCCGCGGGTCCTCGAAGGAGAAGGGGCGCCTGGTGTTCACAAGCGTACTGATGATCGAGAAGGCCCTTACGTCCGCCGACGTGGAGTTCGTCACCACCTTGCACGGTGACGAGTCCGTCTCCTTCCACGTATTGCTCCAGCCCCGCGGCGACCAGGCGGACCGCCTGCTGCGGGCCATCGACGACGTCGCCCTCGGCGAACTCGACGAGGCGGCGCACGAGCGGGAGACCCCGGAGGGCAAGGACGCGGCGGCACTCGGCACGCAGGCTCTGGAGGTGTCCCTGGCGGCCCTGCACGCGGCCGGCAGCGAGGCGCAGGGGCGGCTCATCGAGGACCACCCGCTGGACGCGCTGAAGACCCTGGTGGACGAGACCGGCGCGGACGAGGTGATCGTGCTGACCGATCCCCACTACGTGGAGGAGTTCTTCCACCGGGACTGGGCCTCGCGCGCCCGTCACAAGGTCGGCGTACCGGTGCTGAAGCTGTTCTCGCACAGCAAGGAGTAGCGGTCGGCGGGACGGCCGACGGGTGTCCGTGATTGTCAGTGGCACCGCATAGGCTTGCCGCTGAACATCCGCCGAATCAGCCGTAATCAGTCGTACGAGCACGCACGCACAGGGAGACACACATGGCACCCGGCCTTCCCACCGCCATGGACCGACCGCACTTCATCGGCATCGGCGGGGCCGGGATGTCGGGGATCGCCAAGATCCTGGCGCAGCGCGGGGCGAAGGTCGCGGGCAGCGACGCCAAGGACTCCGCGACCGCCGACGCCCTGCGCTCCCTGGGCGCCGCCGTGCACATCGGACACGCGGCGGAGCACCTCGCCGACGACGCCACCTGCGTGGTCGTGTCGTCGGCGATCCGCAAGGACAACCCCGAGCTGGCACGCGCGGCCGAGCTGGGCATCCCGGTCGTCCACCGC
Organism: Streptomyces sp. NPDC058469; assembly: GCF_042721125.1. Classification (NCBI taxonomy): domain Bacteria; kingdom Bacillati; phylum Actinomycetota; class Actinomycetes; order Kitasatosporales; family Streptomycetaceae; genus Streptomyces; species Streptomyces sp. NPDC058469. Next base: position 24,957 of record NZ_JBHXME010000153.1, on the reverse strand, counting down.
TCGGACGCCCTGGCCCGCCTGATGGACGGCCTGCGCCCGATCGCCGTCGCCGGCACGCACGGCAAGACGACCACGACCTCGATGCTCGCGGTGTCGCTGACCGAGCTGGGCCTCGACCCGTCGTACGCGATCGGCGGCGACCTGGACGCCCCGGGTTCGAACGCGCTGCACGGCGACGGCGAGATCTTCGTCGCCGAGGCGGACGAATCGGACCGCAGCTTCCACAAGTACGCCCCCGAGGTCGCGATCGTCCTCAACGTAGAACTCGACCACCACGCCAACTACGCGTCCATGGAAGAGATCTACGAGTCCTTCCAGACCTTCGCGGACCGGATCGTGCCGGACGGCACGCTGGTGATCTCGGCGGACCACGCGGGCGCGCGGGAGCTGACCCGACGGGTGTCCGGCTCGGTGAAGGTGGTGACGTACGGCGAGTCCGAGGACGCCGACGTCCGCATCCTGTCCGTCGTCGCGCAGGGCCTGAAGAGCGAGGTGACCGTCCTCCTGGGCGGCGAGGAACTCACCTTCACCGTCTCGGTCCCCGGCCGGCACTACGCCGGCAACGCGGTCGCGGCCCTCGCCGCCGGCGTCGCGCTCGGCATCCCCGCCGGGGAACTGGCGCCCGCGCTCGCCGCGTACACGGGCGTGAAGCGGCGCCTCCAGCTCAAGGGCGAGGCGGCCGGCGTCCAGGTGATCGACTCCTACGCCCACCACCCCACGGAGATGTCGGCGGACCTGGAGGCGATGCGCGCGGCGGCCTCCTCCGCGCGGCTGCTGGTCGTCTTCCAGCCCCACCTCTTCTCCCGCACCCAGGAACTCGGCAAGGAGATGGGCCAGGCCCTCGCCCTCGCGGACGCGTCCCTGGTCCTGGACATCTACCCGGCCCGCGAGGACCCGATCCCCGGCGTCACCAGCGACCTGATCATCGAGGCCGCGCGCGCCGCGGGCGCCGACGTGACGCCCGTCCACGACAAGGCGGACGTGCCCGAGGCCGTCGCGGGAATGGCGAAGCCCGGTGATCTCGTTCTCACCATGGGAGCGGGCGATGTGACAGACCTCGGCCCGCGGATCCTGGACCGTCTCGCGAAGTAAGGGGCTGAGCTTCATGTCGTACGACGTCGAAAAGCCGGACGAGGAATGGCGCGCGGAGCTGAACCCGGCCGAGTACGCGGTGCTGCGGCAGGCCGGCACGGAGCCCGCCTTCGTCGGTGAGTACACCGACACCAAGACGAAGGGCGTCTACTCCTGCCGGGCCTGTGGCGCCGAACTCTTCACCTCCACGGAGAAGTTCGAGTCCCACTGCGGCTGGCCGTCCTTCTACGACCCGAAGGACACCGACGCGGTCGAGCTGATCCAGGACCGCACGCACGGGATGGTGCGCACCGAGGTGCGGTGTGCTCGGTGCGGGTCGCATCTCGGGCATGTCTTCGAGGGTGAGGGCTATGCCACGCCGACCGATCAGCGGTACTGCATCAACTCCATCTCGTTGCGGCTGGCTCCGGAAGGCGAGTGACCACGGTCACGAGCCGGTCGTCCCGAAGGTGACCTTGTAGTAGCAGGCCCCCTTGCACGGCATCGTCGCCCCGTCGTCGAAGGCGTACGAGTAGGCGTAGGGGGCCGCCCGCTTGAAGACCTGGGTGTAGTCGACCGGCCACTTCGCGGGGACGCAGTTGTCGCGGCCCGCCCAGGCGCCGCGACAGCAGTACGTGTCCCCGCCGAAGGCCGCGCAGGGCGGCTTGCAGCCGACGACCTGGCCGCCTGACGTGGCCCGCATCGCGGTGGGGCAGGCGACGTCCGAGGTGCAGACGCCCTTGTAGCAGCCCGAGGAACTGACCGGGTCGACCGTCGTGGTGTGCGAGATGTTGATGTACATCGGCAGGTTCGAACCGTCGACCATGCTCACGTCGTAGAAGTCCATCCCCGCGTACGCGTCGAACGTGAACTCACCCAGTGTGGTGGGCGGGTTGGCGCCCTCGCACACGCTGGTGCAGTCGCCGGTCGCGCAGTGGCCGGCGGCCGTGGAGGTGCAGCCCGTGCGGCCCCAGATACGGCCGCCCCAGTTGTTCGCCACGGTCACCGACAGGCTCTGGCCCGGGGCGAGTTGGCGGCCTGCCGGGTAGACGGCGGTGTTGGTGACGATCGCCCAGACCGTCTTCGGGGTGCGGTTGACGACCGTGATCAGGCGTTTGCCGGCGGGGGCTGTCGAGGATTGCTGCTGTGTCGGTGCGTCCGCCTCGGTGGTCGGTGGGCGGGTGCTCTTCTTCGATGCCTTGGCCTTGGTCGAGGGAGAGGCCGAAGGAGAGGGAGAAGCCGAGGTGCTGTGGCTGGGCGAGGGAGAGGTGCTTCGGGACGCGGACGGGCGCGCGGCCGTGTCCTGGTGGGCCGTCGTGCGGGTGCTCTGTGTTCCGGACGGTGCCCACGCGCCGTAGGCGATGAGTACGGTCGCGGTCGTCGCGAGGGCGGCTGCCGCTGCGTACCACCAGCGGCGGCGGTGTCGCTGGGGTCCCGCGCCGTGTCTTCTGCGTCCTCGTGCCATCGTCCTCGCGCCTTCCTGATGCTCTCCGGATGCGGTCCTGCCTATCGGTGACCTTCTCGGCGGCTGCTCGACAACATAAATTTCCGGCCGACCGGCCGATTTTTTGTGTTGTCCTTGCGTGCGTCGGCGGTCTCCGTATCAGGGGCGTGCTCGCGGTCCGGTTCCGGACCGGGGGTGCCGTCACGGCCGGACCACACGCGGAGGAACGAACCCAGATGCCCAAGAAGCCCAGGAGTGGACCCGACGCGGGCGTGGTGACGGCCGCGTGCGCGGGTGACCGGCAGGCCCTGGACCAGCTGCTGACGCAGTGCCTGCCGCTGGTCTACAACATCGTCGGCCGGGCCCTCAACGGTCACGCCGATGTCGATGACGTCGTACAGGAGACGCTGTTGCGCATGGTGCGGGGGCTGCCGAAGCTGCGGGATCCCGCCGCGTTCCGGTCGTGGCTGGTGGCCATCACGATCAGGCAGGTACGGGACCGTGAGCAGGTGCGGGCCGCGGACCGGGACCGCAGGGCGCAGCTGGAGGACGCGGAGGCGATCACCGACCCCGCTCTCGACTTCGCCGGACTGACCATCCTGCGGCTGGGGTTGACCGAGCAGCGCCGAGAGGTCGTCGAGGCCACGCGGTGGCTCGATCCGGACGACCAGGAACTGCTGTCCCTGTGGTGGCTGGAGGAGACCGGCGAACTCGAACGCGCCGAACTCGCCGGTGCGTTGGGGCTGTCCGACCGGCACGCCTCGGTCCGGGTGCAGCGGATGAAGAAGCAGATGGAGGTCTCGCGGGTGGTGGTGCGGGCGCTGGTGGCCGCGCCGCGCTGTGCGGAGCTGGAGGAGACGGCTTCGACGTGGGACGGCACGCCAAGTGCCTTGTGGCGCAAGCGGTTTGCCCGTCACATCCGTGGGTGCGGGGTGTGCCAGGGGCTGGACACGGGGCTGCTTCCGATGGACCGGCTGTTGAGCGGGCTTCCGCTGGTGGCAGTGCCTGCGGGGCTTGATCCGGCCCGGGTGCTGAACGCCGTTATGGGGAGCGGCAGTTCGGCCTCGCCCGCCGAGCCTTCAGCGGAGTCTCCGCATCGGGGTCCGCGTCGGCGGCACGGGCGCCGGTCCGGTCGTATGGGCAAGCAGGTGGTGGGTGGTTCGGCGGCGGTCGCCGTCGCCGTGGTGGCCGCGCTGGTCGCGCCCCGGCTGACGGGGGGTTCCTCCGCCACGACGGCTGCGGTGTCGGCATCGCCCGCTCCGGTGTCCAGCGCCTCGTCGAGCCCAACTCCCGCTCCCACTCCCTCGGTTGCGCCGAGCGTGTCCCCGACGCCGAAGGCCAAGCCGAGTCCCTCTCCCTCGAAGCACACCGCCGCCGCCCCCGTCCACATAGCCTCCGGTGCCAAGAAGGGGGTCGGGGTGTGGTCGTTCGGCGGGGTGAGTCAGGCGCTCGCCGCGAGCGGGGCGAGCTGGTATTACACCTGGTCCACGCAGCACTCCGGCGTCACGACGCCCTCGTCGGGCTCGTTCGTTCCCATGATCTGGGGAGCGAAGTCCGTCACCGACTCCTCGCTGGCCCAGGCCCGGGAGTACGGGCCGTACCTGCTGGGGTTCAACGAACCGGACATGGCGCAGCAGTCGAACATGACGGTCGAGCAGGCGCTGCAGCTGTGGCCCAAGCTCATGGCGGCGGGCAAGATCCTGGGCAGCCCCGCGGTCGCCTACGGCGGGGACACGGCGGGCGGCTGGCTGGACCGGTTCATGTCCGGGGCCGAGGCGAAGGGGTACCGGGTCGACTTCATCACGCTGCACTGGTACGGCGGCGACTTCCGCACCCCGCAGGCCGTCGAGCAGCTGAAGTCGTACCTGGCCGCGGTGTACGAGCGCTACCACAAGCCGATCTGGCTCACCGAGTACGCGCTGATCGACTTCTCCCAGGGGACCCGCTTCCCGTCCGCGCAACAACAGGCGGATTTCGTGACCGCGTCGACCAAGGCGCTGGACGGCCTGCCCTATGTGCAGCGCTACGCGTGGTTCGGGCTGGGCGCGGACGCGTCGAAGCCGAGCAGTGGGCTCTTCACGGACGGTACGACGACGACCGCGGCCGGGCGCGCGTTCCAGGCGGCGGGCTGACGCACAGAGGGTGGGCGCCCGGTCCGACGGGCCGGGTGCCCACCCTGTGTCCGTGCCGTGGTCAGGGGCACCGCGGACTCATGGGCTCACTCCCCAGGTCACGCGGTAGCCGCACTCTCCTGAGCAGGTGAGCACGCTGGTCGCGTCGTCGTTGACGTAGGAGTAGGCGAAGGGCTCCGCCTTCTTGAACACGGCCGCCGAATCGACGGGCCAGGACGAGGGGACGCACTTGGGCCGCGCGGCGTAGGCGCCCGTGCAGCAGGTCTGATCCGTCTTGAACACCAGGCAGGCGCTCAGACACGCCACGACACGCCCGCCCCGGACGCGCTGCAGCTTGGTGGGACAGCTCGCGTTGGCGTCCCGGGCGCATCCGGCGGCGGAGCATCCGTTCGCGTCGATCTTGTCGTGGGACGAACCGCCGTAACTGTTGATCCACATCGGCAGGTTGTTGCCCTCCACCAGGCTGACGTCGTAGAAGTCCATGCCGTTCCAGGCGTTCAGGTTGAACTCGGCCAGCGTGGAGGGGAATTCGCCCCAGGTCGATCCGCACTGGAAACGGCCGCAGTCGCCGGTCAGGCAGTGGCCGTTGCCTGCGGCGTCGAAGGAGCAGCCGGTACGCGCCCACAGCCGGACGTCCCACTGGTCGGGCACGGTGAAACTCAGGCTGGCCCCGGGCCGCAGCACCCAACCCGTGGCCTCCACAGGGTGTTTGGGGTCCGCGGCGATCGCGGGCCAGATCGTCTGATCGAGGCGGTTGACCAGGGTGACGGTCCGCTTGCCGGGGAGCGCGGCTGTCGGCTGCCGGCCCGCGCGGGACGGTGAGGCAGTGGCGGCGGACGACTTCCGTACGTCAGGAGTGGGCGACGGCGAGGATGTGGCCCGCGGCGATGACGGCGTCGTCGCCGACGACGGTCCAGGGAGGCGTGGGGTGTCGGCGGTCGCCGTACTGTGCGCGGACGGCGGACCCGCGACGTTCTGCCCTCCCGATGGGGTTCCTGTCCGTGCCTGGGCCATCAGTACGCCGGTCACCACGGCGAGGCAGGTCAGGAGCACCGCGGCGGCCAGGCCCACCTGTCCGCGTACCGGGCGGGGCGGGCGGGGCGCACGGCGGTGGCCCGCCACGGATCGTGCGCGCCCTTGTCGGCGGATGGACAACCGGCAACGAGGCATGTCTCAACACTCCTGTCCGTTCCCACGCTCCGCCGCGCGGCGATCCGGTCGGCGGAGTCTTCCGTAGAGGAGACCGACACACGTCCTGCCGGACAACGGAAACGGGGCCGGCAATACGCACCAGGTGAGCAGTGCTGGTCATAAGTCGATCAGAAGGTGGCAACCCGGCCGCGAGTAATCCCCCGTACATTGCGGCAGCGGGGCCGAAGATCATCTGATCGGCCCGGGAGTCCGGACACCCGCGACCCCGATACCCGCGACCCTGTTCAGAAATTGCTCTGGAGACACACCGATGAAGATCGCCAAACGTCTCATCCTCACCACCGCGGCCGTCACCGCCGTGGCCGCCGGCGCGCTCGTGAGCGCGACCGTCGGCCAGGCCGCCACCCCGCAGCCGCCCGTCCGCCTCGGCGTCACCGTGCCCGACGCGCTGAAGGTCCCCGACGGCAACACGCTCACCGGCGTCTTCTCCGCCGCCGGCGTCCAGACCTACACCTGCACCAACAGCGCCTGGACGCTGCTGGAGCCCGCCGCCACCCTGTGGGCCAAGAACGACCGCACCAAGCGTCCCGTCGCCCTGCACTCCCGCGGCCCGGTGTGGGTGTCCACGGTGGACGGCAGCGCGGTCAACGGCTCCGCGATCGCCAACTCGCCCAAGACGGGCACCATCCCCGAGCTGCTGCTGAAGGCCACCGCCACCCGTGGCACCGGGGTCTTCGCCGACGTCTCCTACGTCCAGCGCCTGGGCACGAGCGGCGGCGTCGCTCCCACCACCGCCTGCACCGGCACGGACCAGGTCAGCGTGCAGTACACCGCCACGTACGCGTTCTACAAGCCCGCCAAGTAAGCCATTCGGCAGGCGGCTACGGCAGTGGCTCCCGAGGGGCCCTGAGAGATCTCGCGGGGACCACTGCCGTGCGCTCGCCGGAACTGTCGCGGACGCCCCCTCAACTCCCTTGCGACGGCTCCTGCTCCGCCCTGATCCGGCCGTGCGTCTCCCAGTCCCACACCGTCTCCCGCACCTCGTCGAGGGCGCGGGCCAGATGCCGGCGGTAGGTGCTGAACGCCATGTTGAGCTTCCGTGCCACGGCATCCTGCGTGGACGTCGAGTGGTACGTCAGCGTCAGTACGTCGTGCAGATGCCGGGTGCGGGGATGGGCGTTCAGCCGCTGTACGGCCTTGCCGATCAGGTCGCGCAGCGCGGTGACCGGGTCGCCCTCGCCGAGTTCCTCCACCAGCCGGCTGCGCAGCAGTGGGTTGTCGGCGAGTCCGCCGGGGTCGAGCCAGCCGCGCAGCGCCTCCCGGACGGCGGCGTCCGACTCCTCCCGACTCAGCGGTGAGACACGGGACTTGGGCTTCCCGGCCGCCACCGCCGGTGCCCCGCCGAGCAGGCGCGCGTCGATCTCCTCGGCCCACTCCTCCACCCGCGCCGCCCGCCAGTCGTGGCAGAACAGGCCGTACCCGCGATCGGCGTGGACGGCCCGGCGGGGCGGCTGGAACATGCCCAGGTACGTCATCAGCGGCGCCCAGAACTTCGGTTCGGCGCTGACGAAACAGGACCAGGCGCAGTGTTTGGCGCGCAGCGACTCGAAGACGATCCGCATCCGCACCAGGTCCCACGACCGCGAGGGGCGGTGATGGTTCTCCTCGTGCACCACGAACCGCGCCACACCGAGGTGTTCACCCTGGCGCGGCGGCGTCATCGCGGAGACCAGCTCCCACGCCTCCGCCAGCACGGGGTCGGCCGCCCGGGTCTCGTCGTCGAGCCCGTCGATCCGCAACCAGGCCATGAATCCGAGGAGTTCACCCGTGTCGCAGCGCCGGTGCACGTGGAACGCCTCGGGCTGACGCCTCAACCAGTACGAGACCATGCGGGCGTTGCGCTCGCCCTCGACCTTGTGGGTCAGCTCGATCAGCGCGGGGGCGTCCTCCGGGCGCATCGGTTGCTCGTGGACGGCGGCCTCGTCCCGGGCGCCCTGGAACTCCCTCAGCCACTGGGCCCTGGAGACGATGTGGTTGAACTCGCGGGCGGCGCGCAGGGCTTCCTTCTCCGGTGCGTCGCGCACCCGCTCCACCAGGTGGCGGCGGATGGTGCGGTGCATGGCCTTGTAGCGTTCCGGGTCGCGCCAGCGGAAGTCGCTGTCGAGGGCGTCACGGACGACGTCGTAGGGGCACACCCCGAAGGGGCCGGACTTCATGAACGACAACTGCCGTAGCCAGGCGAAGAGTTCGGTGGCGTCCTCGTCCGGGAGTGCCACGCGCAGCAACTCCTCGGTGGTGTCCGCGACATGGCCGCACACCTCCAGCGCGCGCCGGTGGGCGGGCGAGGGCGGTCTGCCGAGCATGTGGGTCAGCAGGCGGTCGACGACCGTGCGCAGCGGGGCCCAAAAGACCTCGTCCGTCGACGAGTTGTCGTGTGTCGCGGCCTCCGCCACCAGGCGCAGGGCGAGCGGATGGCCCGCGGCGAACCGGAGGAGAGACGCGTGCAGCGCGGGGTCGGCGCCCTGCGAGGTGAGCAGCGCCGCCGCGTCCACGGGCCCCAACTCCCTCAGGGGCACGACCTGGAGGACCTCGCTCCACGCGAGGTCCGCTTTCCAGAGGGGGTCGGGGGCGTGCCGTCCGGCGACGACGACCAGGGCTCCGGCAGGTAACCGCGGCAGGAAGCGGTCGCGTATCCACTCCTCCATGTCGCGGTAGCGCTCGAAGTCGTCGACCAGCAGGACAGCGTTGTCCTGGGCGAAGACCTCGGCGGTCGCCTCCTCGAAGGCCGACGGCGAGAGCTCGACCGTACGGGCGTCGACGCCGACGACCGGCCGGCCCGCGGCGCGTGCCTCCGCGGCGAAGCGTTGCAGCAGCGCGCTTTTGCCCATGCCGCCCGGGCCGTGCAGCACGATGACCATCGGAGAGCCGGGTTCGCCGGCCAACGCCCGCCGGAAGAGGGCGAGTTCCTCTTGTCTGCCGACGAAATTCTGCAAGCGGGCGGAGGCCAGTCTGTCGGCCAGTCGGCCGTTTCCGGCCGATCTGCCGTGCCCGTTCGCCGAGTTGTCGTCGCCGTGGCCGGACCGCAGGGCGGAATCGTCCTTCGCCATGTCGTTCCCTTCCCCGGAGTCGACCGCTTCGGACCGCTGCGAAACCTACCGGGTCGGGCCGGACGACGGAGCACGGCGCGACCTTACGGATGACGGACGGACGGCTCGACCGATCGCCGGAGAGATGCCGGCCGGCCGTCGGCGGGGCGCCGTAAACCTGGGAGGGGGCCGTCCGTGGAAACCCGTAGGGACCCGCTTCTTTGTCCTATTCGTGCTCGTTGAGGAACGCAGAAGGGTCCGTAGCCCTCCTTCTGTGTGAAGGAAACAGCACAGGCAAGGAAACCGGGGACTGAGTGGCATGGGTTTGACCAGCGAGACTACCGTTTATGTGGTGGCGGCCGTGGCTGTCGTCTGCGTGGCGCTGTTGGTCTGGGTGTGGCCGCGGCTCGCCAATGCGGGCGTGCGGCAGGTGCTCGGGCGGCTGGCAGCCATCGGAGTGACTCAGGTCACTATCATCGCGGCGTTCGCGTGCTGGCTGAACTCCTCGTACCAGTTCTTCGGATCGTGGGGCGAGCTGTTCGGCAACGTCGACACCGCCCCCGTCGGCGTGACCCAGGCGGCCGACCACAACGGTGACGGCACGGCCGGCGGTGTCTCCGTGAAGGGGGCGCTGGTGCAGCCCGCCGGTGATGAGCAGCTGAGCCGGGTCAGCGGACTGCCCACCGGCGATCCCGCGGTGAACGGACGCGTGGAGTCCGTGAAGGTCATCGGCCGCCGTACGGGAGTGGTCGACCCGGCGTTCGTCTACCTGCCGCCGCAGTACTTCCAGAAGGCGTACGCGCGCCAGCGCTTCCCCGTCGTCGTCGCGCTCAGCGGTTACCCGGGCAGCATCTTCAACCTCGCGCAGTACCTGCGGGTGTCGCAGACCGCCGGGCAGCTGCAGAAGAGCGGGCAGATGCAGCCGACCATCATGGTGATGATCCGGCCGACGATCGCCCCGCCGCGCGACACCGAGTGTGTGAACGTCCCCGGGGGACCGCAGACCGAGACCTTCCTCGCCAAGGACCTTCCGCAGGCCCTCAAGTCCGTCTACCGGGTGGGCCACGACGCCAGCGCCTGGGGCGTCATGGGCTATTCCTCCGGCGGGAGTTGCGCCCTTCAGCTGACGATGCGCAACCCGCACGTGTACACGACGGCCGCCGCTCTCTCGCCCGACTACAGGGTCAAGGACGACCCCACCACCGGCAATCTCTTCGGCAGCGGACTCGGCCGCGTCAACCGGGTCAACGGGCACGACCTGATGTGGCGGCTGAAGCACCTGCCCGTACCCCAGGTCTCCGTCCTGGTCGCCGACAGCAAGCACGGCGAGCGGGGCTATCCGCAGACACTCGCCTTCATCAAGGCCGTCAAGGCACCCATGCGCGTCGCGTCGATCCTGCCCGAGTCGGGCAGCCACAACTTCCCCACCTGGGTGCGGGAGATGCCCGCCTCCCTGAAGTGGATGAACCAGCAACTCACGTTCCCCCAGGACGTCGTGCCCCGGCACGTCCCCAAGAAGGGCAACAGCACCGTACGCGCGGAGGGCACCGAGCCCAAGCCGACCGCCGGCACGCGCAAGTAGCGGACAGCGGGTCACTGCCCGTTCGTACGCCCCAGCGTCCCGGGCAGTTCGCCCCGCCGCCGGATGCCCAACTTCCGGTAGGAACTGGTGAGATGGGTCTCCACCGTGCGGCGGGCCAGGTGCAGCAGATCGGCTATCTCGGTGTTCGTCCGGCCGTCGGCGGCCAGTTCGGCGATCCGCCGCTCACTGGTCGTGAGCGACCGGGAACCGGTACGGGCGGGCGCCGAACGCCGGGCACCGCTCTCGCCCAACGCCTCCTCGGCCAGGGCCCATTGACGGGTCGCGCCGAGGCGTTCGGCGCGCTCCGCGGCCTCCCGCAGACAGGCCCGGGCCCGACCGCGGTCCCCGACCGAGGTCAGCCCACGCCCCTGCGCGATCAGCGCCGACACCAACTCGGCCTCCGTCCCCACCGGCCCGTCCCGCAGCAGTCGTACGGCCTCCTCCGCGAGCTCCAGACCGCGCCGGCCGCCGGTCGCCGCGGCCAGGACGCGCAGTGAACGGCCCACCGTGCGGGGCGTGTTCCACACCCGGGCCAGCCGCAGCTCCTCCTCGGCCAGGGCGATGGCCTCCCGGGGGCGGGCGAGGGCGAGACGGCACTCGGCGGCGGCCGTGCGCCACGGGGTGACGACCGGGCTGACCACCTCACGGGCCGACTGACGGCGCCCGCACTCCAGGAAGTCGTGCAGCGCGCCCGCCGTGTCACCGGTGGCGGCGCGCAGCACTCCGCGCGCGTAGAGAAAGCGGTTCAACTCCCAGGAATCGGGCGCGGACCGCAGATCGAAACCGTCCGCGAGCGGTACGGCCCGCGCCTCCTCGCCGGTCGCCACGAGCGCCAGCAGCACGTGGGCCTGCCGGTTGGAGGGCCCGCCGCGCGCCCGGTCACGCGCACACGGTTCCGCCAGCAGACGCGCGTGCTCGCCGCGGGCGGCCAGGATGTCGGCCCGTACGTTGGCCAGCGCCTCGTGCATCGGGTGCAGCAGGTCGGGACGCTGACCCACCAGGCCGCGCTCCACCAGCCGTTCGGCCTCCGGGAGTTCGTCGGCCCACTGGGCGACGGCCGCGGCCGTGCCGATCAGGAACGGCTCGGTCAGCGGATCGGCGGGCTGCGCGAGCAGCGCCCGCAGTCGCCGCATCGCCTCCGCGGCCGAGATCAGCCCGGCCGTGGCCGCATGCCGTACGACCAGCGCGTGACCGGCCGTACCGACCAGCTCCGGCGCGTGCTCGGCGGCGTCGCACAGCCACCGGTACACCTCCTTCCGCACCGTCTGGTCCTGGTCGGACAGCAGCACCGAGGCGGTCTGGAGGGTGCGGATCAGCTGGGGACGGTCCGTCAACTCGTCCTCCACCGTGCGCAGTACGTCCACGGCGGCCAGGGTCCTGCCCCGGCCGGCCAGCGCCGTACCGAGCGCGACCGCCGCGCGCACCGTGTCCTGCGGCGCCCCCGGCAGCCGTAGCGCCTCGCTCAGGCGGGGGATGCCGGCCGAGGACGCCTGCGCCCGGTACTCCAGAGAGCCCAGTTCGGTCAGCAGACGCTGTCTGCGGGCGTCCGGGAGCGGCTCCTCCAGGACCCGGCGCAGGAAGGCCGCGGCGTCGGCCGTGCGGCCGTCGCGCAGCGCGAGCGAGGCCGCCTCCTGGAGCGCGGCCGACGTCCAGGGTTCGCCCACCGGGTCGGACAGCAGCAACTGCCGGGCGACCGTGTCGGGGGAGACACCGTGGCGCTGCATCGTCTCGGCCGCCGCCGCGTGCGCGGCCCGCCGTCTGGCCGCGGATACGCCGGTGAGCACCGCGTCCCGCAGGAGTGGATGCGCGTAGCGCGGACGCCCGTCGGGGTCGGGGCGCAACACCCCGAGACCGCTCATCGCGGTGAGCCAGCCGGCCACCCGCGCCGGGTCGGCACCGGCCAACTCGGCGATCACCGCGGCCAGTTCGTCGACGGGCAAGGTGCCGTGTCCGCCCGGAGGCTCCGGCGGTACGTCCCCGTCCCACCCCTCGTCGAGCGCGGCCAGGGCCCGGGCGACCTCGCCGGTGGCCGGGCCCGCGCTGTCCAACCACCAGGACACGGCGGCCGGATACGCGCCCGGGTACAGCGCGGCGGACGTCTCCGGCACGGTCGGATGCCGGCCGGCGCCGAGGTCGTCGAGCAGGGCCCGCAGCAGCAGCGGGTTGCCTGCGCCGGCCCGTACACAGTCGTCGATCCACGGCGCGGGGGCGTCCGCGTGGACCGAACTCACCAGCGTGGCAGCCGAGTTCGTGGTCAGAGGGGCCAGCGTGAGGGTGCGGACCAGGGCGGGCGACAGGGTGTGGGTCAGGCCCGGGGCCGGTGGATCGACGTCGTACTGGCTGCGTTCCGTGGCGACCAGCAGGATCCGTAATCGGTCGACGTGCCGGGCGGACTCGACCAGCCAGCGGTGCGAGGCCGGGTCGGCCAGATGGACGTCGTCCACGGCGATCAGCAGCGGTGCCCGGTCTGCGTAGGAGCGCAGCACCCGCCGGAACAGATCGGCGCTCGCCCGCTCGTCCCCAGCGACCGCCGCGTCCCCGAACTCCGGTACCGGGGCCATCAGTTGCAGGACGGTGGCGTACGGAACCGCCTGGTCGCGGGGCGAACAGCGGGCCCGCAGCACCCGCATGCCGTGTGCCTCCGCATCCGCTACGGCGGCCTCCAGCACAGTGGTACGGCCCGTCCCGGTGGCCCCGCGCAGCAGCACGAGCCGGCCGGCACCGGCCCGGGCCCACGCGGCCTCGGCAGCCAACAGCCGTGTCGCGTCCCGGTGTTCGGGCGGTATCGCGGACATTCCGGCGTCAGACGTGGTCCCCGGCATCGCGGCCCTCCTCGTGTCCGTCGTACCCGTCGTGCCGGTCGCTTCCGCCGTCTGTGTCGCTCACTCGCCGTGGTCCGCCGTACGTCCGATCTCGTGGTGCTCCTCGTGGTGCTCCACGATTGCGCGCGCCCCACCCGCCCCGTGAGGGTGAGGAGTACACGGCCGCCACCAGCGCAACTGGGGTGGCACGTATGTGGATGTGGATTCGAGGGAGAACGTTGCTCAGCTCATCGCGGCCCGCACACCCCGGTACGGCCGACTCCGGCGACCGGATACCCGTGGCGGTGCACGCCCCGGACCCGATCTCCCGCGAGGGAGCACTCAGCCAGCTGCGCAGATACCCGGAGATCGACCTCCGCGAGGAGAACGACACCGGCCCCGGCAGAGTGGCCCTGTTCATCGCCGACACCCTCGACGAGACCGCGCTCACCCGGCTGCGCCGTCTCGTGCGCAGCGAGGGCGGGCGGGCCGTGCTCGTCGTCGGGGCGCTGCGCGAGGCCGAGTTGCTCGATGTGATCGAGTGCGGGGTCGGTGCCATCGTGTGGCGCGGCGAGGCGACCGCGCAGCGCCTGGTGCAGGCCGTGGTCGCCGCGGCGCGCGGGGACGGTGACCTGCCGGCCGATCTGATCGGCAGGCTCGTCGAACAGGTGGGGACGCTGCATCGCAGCGCGGCTGGCCGGTCCGGAGTCCATCCCTCGGGGCTCTCGCCGCGTGAGGTGGACGTCCTGCGGCTGGTCGCCGAGGGGCTGGACACCGGAGAGATAGCCAGCAAGCTCTCCTATTCCGAACGCACCGTCAAAAACGTCATGCACGGGCTGACCACACGCCTTCATCTGCGCAATCGGGCGCACGCCGTGGCGCATGCCCTTCGGGAAGGCTACATCTGACCGAACGGGCACTCGAAGCCGGACACGCGGGCAACATGCGGTGCCCTGCCCCCGTCCCCAAGGTGCTTGCGGGGACGGGCGGTTCGGACGGCACGATCGGGGGACGGCCGACAGGGGCGTATCGGGCGCCGACGCGTACCGCGGGGCACGACAGCACGGCAGGGCGGGAGTTCGGCGGTGATCCACGAGGTGGACGAGGTTCTGGGGGACCTGATCGGCGGCGGCGCACTGGCCGGTTCGGGCATCGAGGTCTCCTTCGACGCCCCGACCCGCGACTGGGCGGCCCGCCGCAACACCCCCACGATCAACACCTACTTGTACGACATCCGGGAGGACGTGCACCGGCGTCAGCGCGGGCATGTCGCCGTGCGCGACGAGCGGGACGTGGTCGTCAAGCGCCGCCAGCCGCCGCGCTGGTTCCGGCTGTCGTACCTGGTGACGGCGTGGACGAAGCGGCCGCAGGACGAACACCGGCTGCTGTCCGCCGTGTTGTCGACCCTGATCCCGCGTGAGATGCTCGCACCCTCCGAACTTCCGGGTTCGCTGGGCGAGTTGGGCCTGAGCGTGCCGATCTCGGTGGCCGGCATCCAGACCGAGTCGCGGTCCCTCGCGGAGATCTGGTCCGCCCTCGGCGGCGAACTGAAGCCGTCCCTCGACCTCGTGGTCACCGCGCCCTTCCCGGCCTACCCCGAGTACGACGCGGGCCCGCCCGTCACAGAGGGCGCGGCGGTCCGCATCGGCGGCCTCGACGGCACCGAGCCGGGCCCGGAGGAACGCTCCCACCGCCCGCGCCAGGTGGCGGCGGTACGGGAGGCCCGCGAGGTCGCTCGGCGCAAGAGGGCGCCGGGGACGTCGACATGACCGTGACGGACGATGCCGGGGACGTCGATATCACGGTGACGGACCAGGCGGGGGACGTCGACATGGCCGTCGCGGACACCATGTCGCCCTTCGCCGCCGAGCCGGAGACCGACGCTCTCCTCGCCCGGCTCGGCCACCTCCGTGAGCGCGTCGCCCTGCTCGTCGACCTGCGCTCCGCCGCCGACCCCACGGCCACCGACCCGCTGCGCGGCCTGTACCTCCAGGAAGAGGCGGTACGGCATCTGCTGCTGCGCTCCCCGGAACCGGCCCCGCCCGCACCGGAGTTGGAACACGGCCCGGCCGACCGGCTCGCCGCCCTGCACCTGACCGACCTCGACGCCGCCCTCCTCCTCGCCGCCCTCGCCCCCGACCTGGACCGCACCTTCGAGTCCCTCTACGGCTACCTCAACGATGACGTCAGCCGCCGCCGGGCCACCGTGGGACTCGCCCTGGACCTGTGCGGCGTACCCGCGCACCAGGCGGACGGCCGGGCCCGGTTCCGTCCCACGGCCCCGCTGTCCGCCCTCGGTCTGCTCACCGTGGAGGAACCCGAACGCCCCTTCCTCAGCCGCTCGTTGCGGGTGCCGGACCGGGTCGTGGTCCATCTGCTCGGCGACGACACCCCGGACGCGGCACTCACCGGGCACCTTCACCCGCTGCCGGTGCCGAGCGTGTCGTACGACGGACAAGAGCCGGGCGGAGACGAGGAGTTCACCGGCTTCGTGGACCGGCTGGGCACGCTGCTCGCCCAAGGTCCGCCCCTCGCCGTATATCTGAGGGAGCGTCACGAAGGCGACGGGCTCGTGTGCGTGTCGAACGCGCTGCACGCGGCGGGTGTGGCCGCCGTGCGGTACTCCGGCCCCGTGGAGCGGGTGCCGGAGTTGCTGCGCGAGGCCCGGCTGGGCGGTCGTACGGTCGTCGTGAGTGGACTGTCCGATCAACCCGGCGCGCTGGTAAGGGCGTTGACCGCCGCCACCGATGTCTCCGTGGTGATCGCCGGTGCGCGGCCGTACGACCCGGAGTGGTGCGAAAGCGATCCGCTGATCCTGGAGGCGCCCCGGCAGCGGGCCGCGGCGGTGCGGGCCTGGACGGACGCCGTCGGCGAGGGCAGTGGCTTCGACGTACGGGCCACCGTCGCGCCATACCATCTCGGCGCCGACCGCATCGCGCGCGCCGCCCGGGCGGCCCGCGGGCTCGCCGCGTTCGACGGCACCCCGATGAGCGCCGCCCATCTGCGGCTCGCGGCACGGCAGCAGTCGGCGTCGGGGCTCGAACAGCACGCCCGGCGGATCCGGCCCGCCGTCGACTGGCGGGACCTGGTCCTGCCCGACCGGTCCCTGACCCAGCTGCACGAACTGGCCCTGCGCGCCCGGCACCGCGACCGGGTCCTCGGCGACTGGCGGCTCAGCGCGGGCGGCGGCCGGGGGCGTGGCGTGCTCGGCCTGTTCGCGGGGGAGTCCGGGACCGGCAAGACGCTGTCGGCGGAGGTCGTCGCGGCCGAACTCGGCCTGGATCTCTATGTGGTTCAGCTGTCGTCGATCGTCGACAAGTACGTCGGCGAGACCGAGAAGAACCTCGAACGGATCTTCACGGAGGCCGACCGCACCGACGCCGTGCTCCTCTTCGACGAGGCCGACGCCGTCTTCGGCAAGCGGTCCGAGGTGAAGGACTCGCACGACCGGTACGCCAACATGGAGAGCGCCTATCTGCTCCAACGGCTGGAGTCCTTCGACGGGATCGCGCTGCTCACCACCAACCTGCGCGCCAACATCGACGAGGCGTTCACCCGGCGGCTCGACCTCGTCGTCGACTTCCCGTTCCCGGACCCGGCACAGCGACTCGCCCTGTGGCGGCACGGGCTGACCCATGTGCCGAGCGTGCCCGACCTCGAACTGGCGCCGCTGGCCAAGGAGTTCGAGCTGGCCGGCGGCTCCATCCGCAGCGCCGTCGTCACCGCCGCCTACCTCGCCGCCGGACGCGGGGACACGGTGTCCGCGGCGGATCTCCTCGAAGGGGCCCGCCGTGAATACCGCAAGGCGGGGCGGCTGGTGCCTGGAGAAGGCACCTGGTAGCCGCCCCGCCTCGCGGGTCGATCAACAACTGTCGGTCACCAGCGATCAGTTCGGCACCGTCAGCCTGACGGCCACCAGCCAGTGCGCGTTGTCGAGGGTGCCGGCGAAGCCGTACGCGGGCCGCGGTTTGGTGCACCCCTGAGGGTCCCAGCCCCAGCCGGAGCTGCGGACGATCCAGCAGAGCTGACCACTGCCGATGTTGTTCGCGAAGCCCGTGACGTACGCGGCGCCCGGCTTCGCGATGCCGATGTAGTTGTCCTTGCCGTCGGCGATGTTGTCGGTCCATCCCGAGGGCTGGTACTTGCCGTAGCCGTTGGTCGACGCGGGGTCGTGGATGAAGGCGTTGGCGGCCGAACCGGCGGCCCCGGAGACCGCGATGTTCAGGGAAAGGATCTGCTCGTCGTCGGTGGAGGTGGCGGCCGTGGCGCCGTCGCACTCCGGGGACTGCCAGCCCTTGCCCCCGATGTAGATCCGGTAGCAGACATGGCGTCCGGAGTCCTGCGCGGCCAGCTTGTTCACCGCCGTCGCCGCCGTCACGGGCTTCGGCTTGGCGGACGGCTTGGAGTCTCCCGAGCCGCCGCCCGACCCGCCACCCGCCGCGGCGGCCGTCGAGGTCTCGGCCGCCGGGGGCGCGCTCGTCGCGGCGGGCGACGGCGGGGGAGCGGCGCTCAGGGTGGGGCTGGGCGCGAGCGTGCTGACGCCCGCGTCCTTGAGCTGCTCGGTGGCGGAGGTCTTCACCGGCGGCTTGTACGCGATCCACAGCATGACGAAGGTGACGGCGAGCGCGGTGACGACACCGAGGAAGGTGGCCAGCCAACGCGGCAGGAACCCGCGCTGGAGATAAGTCCCTTCCACGGGAAGGGGATTGGCGCCGGACCGCTGCACGGTGAGCGTGTACGGCCGCTGCTCCTTCGGCCCGAACCAGATGATCTTCCGCGGCTTCAGGGACGCCTTGACGAAGGCGGCCCGGCCCGGCTCGATCTGCACGTTGCCCGGATGGATGTCGTACGACAGTTGGTCGCCGTTGTCGCTGCCGCTGATCGACGCCGTCAGCTTGGTGTTACCGAGGTTGTCCAGGGCGAGTTGGGGGCGGCCGCGGAAACGTCCCTTGACCGTCGGCGGCACCAGCTCCGCCCGCACCTCCGTGAACGGGGTGATGGTCAGATTGCCCTCGGGGACGGTGACGGCCTCCGGGTGCTCGGTCGGCGTGATCCGCACCGCGTACGGGTTCGGGCCCGCCGTCGCGTCCGGGGTGCGCGGCGGCGCGAACGTCAGGTCGACCGTCCCCGTCGTGCCCGGATAGAGCCGCAGCGTCTGCGGCTCCACAGCGGTCCAGGGCGCGATGCTCCCGACCGGCTCGAAGCGGTACTCGTCCACGACGTCGCCGGTGTTGCGCAGCCGCAGCCGCACGCGGGTACTGCCACCGGGATCGACGGTCGCGGACGCGGGCTCCAGGGAGGTCCACAGACTCATATGCCGACGCTACGACGGATGGTGAGACCGCGTCAGGAGTCGCCGGGGCAACAGCAGTTGCCCAAAAGGGCCGCCCGTCAAACCCGTCACTGCCCCTGAGGCGACGGCGTCCGCCGCAGTCCGCGGCCTCCGTCCCTGCTGCGGACTGCCCCTGAGGGCAAGGAAGTTGCCCCAAGGCAGGCACTCGGGGACGTTTCGGCGGCCGGGTCGCGCGCGTGACGCTTGAGGGCGTCCTGTCTCGTACCCCGAGGAGAGCAGAGCATGCCGTCCTATCTGTCGCCCGGCGTCTACGTCGAGGAGGTGGCCAGTGGCTCGCGCCCGATCGAGGGAGTGGGCACCTCGGTGGCGGCCTTCGTGGGCCTGGCCCCGACCGGTCCGCTGAACGAGCCGACCCTGGTGACCAACTGGACGCAGTACGTGGCTGCCTTCGGTGAGTTCACCGACGGGTACTACCTCGCTCACTCCGTCTACGGCTTCTTCAACAACGGTGGTTCGGCCGCCTATGTCGTCCGCGTCGGCGGCACCGCCGAGGGCACCTCCGCGGAGACCAGGTCCCCGTCCGCCGTCGCCGGTTCGGCCGCTCCGGCCGCGCTGCCGGCGGGCGAGCCCGCCCAGCTCGGCACGTTCGCCGTGACCGCTCTGGCGCCCGGCGACCTGAGCGTCGAGGTGGCCGACGCCGAGGGCGAAGGGCCCGCCGAACGGTTCCGGCTGATCGTCAAGGACGCCGGCAAGGACGTCGAGAGCTTCGACGTGACCGCCAAGAAGGGCGGCCGCAACTACGTCGTCACGCAGGTCAAGGAGCGGTCCAAGCTCATCGCCGTGGCCGAGGCCGCGCCCGCCGCGCAGCTGGCCCGCCCGGGGAACCAGACGGTCGCCCTCACCGCGCCCGCCTCCGCTCCCGTCGCACCCGCCGTACCCGGCAAGGGAAGTGACACCGCGTCACATCCCGGTCCGGCCACCTACCTCGGTGACTCCTCCGACCGCACCGGCTTCGGCGGCCTGGAGGCCGTGGACGAGATCTCCATGGTCGCGGTGCCCGACCTGATGGCCGCCTACCAGCGCGGCGCGATCGATCTGGAGGCCGTCAAGGCGGTCCAGCTCGGCATGATCGCGCACTGCGAGCTGATGGGCGACCGGGTCGCGGTCATCGACCCGCCGCCGAGCCTGAACGCCCGTCAGATCCGGGTCTGGCGACAGGAGACGGCCGGCTACGACTCCAAGTACGCGGCCCTGTACTACCCGTGGATCAAGACCTTCGACCCGTCCAGCGGACAGTCCCGGCTGATCCCGCCGAGCGGCCACATCGCCGGCGTCTGGGCCCGCAACGACTCCGAGCGCGGCGTGCACAAGGCGCCCGCCAACGAGGTCGTACGCGGCGCGGTCGACCTGGAAACGCAGATCACCCGCGGCGAGCAGGACCTGCTGAACCCGATCGGCGTCAACTGCATCCGCGCCTTCCCGGGCCGCGGCATCCGCGTCTGGGGCGCCCGCACCATGTCCTCCGACCCGGCCTGGCGCTACCTCAACATCCGCCGGTACTTCAACTACCTGGAGGAGTCGATCCTGATCGGCACCCAGTGGGTGGTGTTCGAGCCGAACGACCACGCCCTGTGGGCGCGGATCCGGCGCAACATCTCGGCCTTCCTGGTCAACGAGTGGCGCAGCGGTGCCCTGTTCGGCCAGCGGCCGGAGGAGGCGTACTACGTCAAGTGCGACGAGGAGACCAACCCGCCGGAGTCCGTCGACGTCGGCCGCGTCGTCTGCGAGATCGGCATCGCGCCGGTCAAGCCGGCCGAGTTCGTGATCTTCCGGCTGGCTCAGTTCTCCAGCGGCAGCGGGGAGTTGGAGGAGTAGGCGAGCCCGCCGCCGCTCCAGGTCGTCCTTTCTCCAGGTCGTCATCTCCTCAGGTCGTCTTCAACACCCCTAGAAGGACAGCGAATTCATGAGTCTCCAGCCGGGTGACGCCCTCACCTCACACAATTTCGGCCTGCAGATCGACGGCGTGATGGTCGAGTACCTCGCGGAGGTCAGCGGCCTCAGCATCGAGCAGGACGTCATCACGTACCAGCAGAACACCCCCAACGGCCAGAACGTGGTCAAGAACATGCCGGGCGTGAAGAAGAACGGCACCTGCACGGTCATCCGCGGCATGACCCAGTCGGCCTCGTTCACCCAGTGGATCAACGAGTCGATCTCCGGTCAGATGACCACCGCGCGCAAGAACGCGTCGATCATCATGATGGACTTCCAGAACAACCCGGTGAAGCGCTACCACCTGCGCAACGCCTGGTGCAGCAAGATCGACGCGAGCACGGTGAAGGCGGGCGAGGCCGCCGCCCTCACCGAGTCCGTGACCATCGTGTTCGAAGAACTGGTCATCGAATAATGAGGCGTTCGGCGGCTGCGGCGGTGGCTGCGCCGGGTGCGGGTGCGGAGACGGCGGCCGAGGTGGGGGCGGGGCCGATACCGGCCCCGGCTCCGGTCGCCTCGGCCTCGGCGCCCGCTCCGGCCGTACGGCAGACGCTGCGGACCGAGTTCCCCTTCCAACTGCCGCGCGGTTACGTCGACGAGTCCGGCACCGTCCACCAGGACGGTGTGATGCGACTGGCCACCGCACGCGACGAGTTGGTGCCGCTGCGGGACGTCCGGGTGCAGGAGAACCCGGCGTACCTGTCGGTGGTGCTGCTCGGCCGGGTGATCACGAGGCTGGGCACCGTCCCCATGGTCCACGACGGGATCGTGGAGAACATGTTCGCCTCCGACCTCGCCTTCCTCCAGGACTTCTACCGCCAGATCAACGCGGAAGGCCACACCCGCGCGGCAGTTCAGTGCCCGCACTGCGCGGAACCCTTCGAAGTGGAGCTCGGCGGGAGCCGCCTGGGGGAATCGTGACGTACGCGACCGACCGGCTGCACGAGGAGATCGCGTACGTCGCCTACCACTTCCACTGGAGCCTGGAGGACATCCTGGACCTCGAACACCACGACCGCCGCCGCTACACGGGCGAGATCGCGTCCCTGGTGACACGGTCCGGGGCGGAGGGCTGAGCGGTGGGGTTCTTGGACCGGCTGCGGGGGCGGGCCGACGGGCCTGCCGCCGGTAGGGACGCCAACTCCGGGGATGGGACGGGAGTTGGCGAGGTTCGGGGTTCTGCTGAGGTGGGTGACTCCGCAGGTCCTGTGAGTTCTGGTTCTACGGCTCCTGCGGTGGCCCTGGCCGCCTGGCCGGGGCTGCCGCCGATCCAGCGGGCTTCCGGCGTCGGGGGAACCGGAGTTGCCGACGCCGGGTTCGGCGCGCGTCTGCCCACGTGGCAGAACCCGTCGTTCACGGGCACGGGGTTCCGAGCGGTGCTGGACGCGGAGCGGAGTGCCCGGATCGCGGGTTCCTCGCGGCCTGCGGCGCCGGCGCGGGCGGTGCCGAGCCTTGGGCGGTCTACGGGTGAACTGCCGTTGGCGGGGCGGGCGTCGGGTACGCAGCAGGGGCCTGTGGTGCCGTTGCGGGCGAGTGCGAGTGCGGGGCGTGGGGTGTCCGGTCCGGTGGTGCAGCGGGCTGCGCCTCTCGCGCCGAGTGGGTCCGTGGGTGCGCGTAGTACGGCTTCGGCTCCGGTGGGCGGGTCGGTCGGGGCGGTGGGTCCGGCTTCCGGTATCCGGGTGACTGCGGTGTCGTCGGAGCAGCTCCGGCCGGGGGCGGGGTCGTTGACGAGGTCGAGTGCGGCTGCGGTGCAGCGGCGGCTGGTCGGTCGGCGGAACTCGGCGGCTGTGGGGGGTGGTTCGGGAAACGGTTCGGTCGGCGGCGAGGGTGGCGCGTCCGCGGCTGCGTCAACTGCTGGCAACCAAAGGGGTGTTGAGTCGGGCGGTGACTCGCCTGCCCCGGTGCGGCGAGTGCGGTCCGAGTCCGGTGACGGAACCCCTCCTGTGCTTCCCTTCGTTCCTCCCGTTGTTCCTCCTCGGGCGGGCAGTGCTCACGGCACCGGAGGGGACGCAGCCGGGCCGGTGGCGGTGCAACGTGCCGTGGCCGCCGGTGGCGTGGGGGAGTCGGAGCAGGTGGTTCCGGCGACTCCGGGCAGGTCAGCCGTCAGCCCCGGTGAGGTGAAGCCCGCCGTGCAACGACGACCGGCGACCGGCTCGGGCACACCGCGGACGACTCCGGCACACGGCAGTCACGAACCCGTCGGCCCCCGCGCGACCGTGCCTGAAAGCCGCCCCGGCGCGCATGGCGGCGAGCTTCCCGTCTCCGGGAACGGGGCGGACAGCGTGCAGCGGGCGATCACGACGCCGGATACGACGACCGCCGCCCCGACGGCTCCGAATACCATGCCGAACTCCGTTGCGCCGTCGGCCGAGTTGCCGCCGACCGCGACCGCTGCCCCGGTGCAGGCGACGACACCGAACACCTCCCGCGCACCGATGCCCGTACAACGTGCCGCGACGCCTCCCGCCCCACGCGATGGCGGCACCACCCAGCCCGAGCCGCACACCCCGGCACCTCTCGCAGGACCGACGGATTCCGCCCGCACCCGGACCGACGATCCCGGAAACGATCCAACCCCCGGTCCTACGCCCCCTCCCGCACCCCAGATCCAACGCAGCGCCGCCCGCCGCCCGCCTCGCATCCCCCTCGGCGCCCCGCTCACCACGCGCCCGAGCGAGACACGGCAGCCCTCCACGCCCGTACCGCCGATGCCCAGTTCGGCCGCTCACCCCGCGCAGGGCACCATGCCCAACACCCCAGCCCCGCAAGGTGATTCGCCCACTGTTCCGGCGCCCACGCCCTCCCCGGCGGCAGGCACGCCAACACCCGCCCCGCCCTCGCCTCCGCAAGCCCCCCACTCTCCGGCTCCCGCGACGCCCACTCCCGTCCGGCGCCGTTCACCCCTCGGCGCTCCGGTCGCCGCCACACCCGCGGACGCCAAGCCCCTCATCGGCTCGCCGTTCCCGCCGGCCGGCACTGGGCACCGTACGGAACCAGGTTCGAGGCCGACAGCGGGACCCGGGCCGGCGATCCAACGAAGCGTCGCCCCCAACACGTCCGCACCGCCCCCGGCGACCGCGCCCTCAGCCACCACGCCCGCGCCTGCCGCATACCCAACCACCGCACATCCGCTCGCCGCGCCCCCAACTACCGTGCACGGGCCGACCGCAGCCCCGGCCAACCCGGCGACACCGGGTCCGGGACCGATGATCCAGCGGAGCGTCGCCCCGAGTGTGTCTGCCCCGGCCGCGCAGGCTCCTTCGGCTACGGGCCCCTCGCCCGCCGCGTCCTCAACCACCGCGGCAGCTGCGGTGACACCGGGTTCAGGGCGGCCGGTCCAGCGAAGTGTGGCGCCGAGTATGCCTGTACCGGCTGCGCAGGCCCCTTTGGCTACGGGCCCCTCGCCCGACGCGTCCTCAACCACCGCAGCTTCGGCCAGCCTGGCAGCTCCGGTGACACCGGGTCCGGGGTTGGCGGTCCAGCGAAGTGTGGCGCCGAGTATGCCTGTACCGGTCGTGCAGACCCCTTCGGCCACCGCCCCCTCACTCGCCACGCACCCGACCACCGTGGACCGGCCGACCGCAGCCCCGGCTGCGAGCCCGTCTCCGGGTGCGCTTCCGTCCTCGGCTGGTCCCCGACCGCCCGCTTTGACTTCGTCCTCAGCCGTGATGCCGCTGTCGCCCCCAGCCGGGCCCTCGCCCTCAACCACGGCACCGCCCCGCGCCGCGAAGCCGACTCTGACCGGCCCGGTCCCTCCCCGCGTGACCTCCCGTACCGCACCGCCGCTCACCGCGCTCTCCCCGACCGCGCCCTCTCTCACCGCCTCCCCGCTCACCGCATCCCGTTCCACGACACAGGAACCCACCACACCGGCGCCCCCAAACGGTTCGCTCCGCACACCGCCCCCGGCGCAGCGCCCCGCACCCTCATCGCCCTTCACCCCCGTGCAACGTCACCGCCGTACGACACCCGACAGGCCCGCCGCACCCGTAGTACCCGGCGCACCCGCACTCCCCGGCAGCCCCGTACTACCCAGGGCCACCGCACACCCAGGCACCCCCACAGCCCCCAGCACCTCCGCCGTACCCGTAGTACCCCTACGCCTCTCCACCCCCGCACCCCACACCCCCCTCCCGGCCTCCACCCCACCCGGACCCGGACCCCTCTCCACCCCACCCCGTCCCCTCACCTACAGCCTCTCCACCCCCACGACCCCCCTCCCCACCGTCCAACGCAACGCCTCCGCCACCACCGCACTCGGCCCCACGGCCGCCTCTCCCCTGAACCGAGTCCGCCCCACCCTCGCCAAAACACCCACCGCCACCCCCCCGGCCACAGTCGCCGCCCCCGCTTCACCCCCCTCCACCCCACCCCCGCCCTACACCCCACCTCCCTCCCAGTCAC